>JAYWHF010000034.1:0-5254 GCA_043777855.1 Gammaproteobacteria bacterium
AAAATACAGTGACCAACAGTATCTGCGTTCTGCGGAAGAAATGGCGGAACTATTTAGCGATATTCCGGAGGCTATAGCCAACACGTTCGAGATTGCCAAGCGTTGTACTGTAAACATTCAATTGGGCAAATATTTTCTGCCAGAGTATCCGGTGCCAGCCGGCTTAACTGAAGCTGAGTTTTTTCGAAAAATTTCTCACGATGGTTTGGAAAAACGACTAGAGAGAATTCTTGATTCGTCTGCGAAGGACTATGCAAGCCGTCGAAAAGTTTATGATAACCGGCTCACTTTTGAGCTAGATATTATTATCCAAATGGGGTTCCCTGGCTACTTTCTTATCGTCATGGATTTTATTCGCTGGGCGAAAGATCAGGGGATTCCAGTGGGCCCTGGTCGCGGCTCGGGTGCTGGGTCTTTAGTGGCGTATGTTCTGTTAATTACGGATCTCGATCCGCTGCAATACGATTTACTCTTCGAGCGCTTCTTAAATCCTGAACGGGTTTCTATGCCGGATTTCGATATCGATTTTTGTATGGATGGACGCGACCGTGTCATTGCCTACGTGGCTGAAACCTATGGGCGCGATGCAGTCAGTCAAATCATCACGTTCGGTACAATGGCCGCGAAAGCGGTGGTGCGAGATGTGGCGCGGGTGCTGGGCAAGTCTTATGGTTTGGCAGACAAACTTTCAAAAATGATTCCTATGACTCCGGGTATGACGCTTGAGGTTGCCCTTGAACAAGAAACCATTCTAAAAGACTTTTTGGCGAGCGATGCGGATGGCCAAGAAATTTGGGAAATGGCAATTCAGCTAGAGGGGCTAACGCGTAATGTGGGGAAACATGCCGGTGGCGTGGTTATTGCGCCGACCAAACTTACGGATTTTTCGCCGTTGTTTAGTGACGAAAGTGGTGGTGGGTTAGTTACTCAGTTTGATAAAAATGATGTGGAGGAAGCCGGTTTAGTGAAGTTTGACTTCCTCGGTTTGCGTACGCTCACCATTATCGATTGGGCGCGGATTATGATTGACAAGCAGCGCATCAAATTTGGTGATGCTCCCCTCGACATAAGTGCAATTCCACTCGATGACCAAAAAACTTTTGCCTTGTTGAAGCGCGCTGAAACGACGGCTGTATTTCAACTCGAATCGCGCGGCATGAAAGATCTTATTAAACGTTTACAGCCGGATAATCTTGAAGATCTTATTGCGTTAGTCGCCTTATTTCGCCCTGGCCCGCTGGAGTCGGGCATGGTGGATGACTTTATCAATCGTAAGCACGGGCGTGCTCAAGTCGCTTATCCAGATGCAAAGTTCCAGCATTTAAGTCTTAAACCCGTGTTAGAACCGACGTATGGCGTCATTGTTTACCAAGAACAAGTTATGCAAATCGCGCAGGTATTGGCCGGCTATACCTTGGGCGGTGCCGATATGTTGCGGCGCGCTATGGGTAAGAAAAAGCCCGAAGAGATGGCGAAGCAGCGTGAAGTTTTTGCTGATGGTGCTAAAGGGCAGGGCGTTGATCCGGAGCTGGCCACTAAAATTTTTGATTTGGTAGAAAAGTTTGCGGGATACGGTTTTAATAAATCGCACTCCGCCGCCTATGCACTGGTCTCCTACCAAACCGCGTGGCTCAAAACGCATTATCCTGCGCATTTTATGGCGGCTACCTTGTCATCAGACATGGACAAAACGGACAAGGTCGTGACGTTTATTGAAGAATGTCGCCACATGAAGCTCACGCTCTTGCCTCCGGATGTGAATTCTGGTGAATTTCATTTTACCGTGGATGATGCGGGAAACATTATCTATGGTTTGGGTGCGATCAAAGGCTTAGGCGAAGGGCCTGTCGAAAGCATTATTGCAGCTCGTGACCAGAAGCCGTTTACAGATTTATTTGATTTTTGCGCGAGAGTTGATCTTCGCAAACTAAACAAGCGTGCGCTTGAGGCCTTAATTCGATCGGGAGCCGCCGATAATTTGTGTGATGCCGCTGGCAACAAGTCTATAGACCATAGTCGCGCGGTCATGTTTGCGGCTATGAGCGAAGCGGTTAAAACAGCTGAGCAGCAAGCCGCCAATAACAGTGCAGGTATGATGGATTTGTTTGGTGGAGTCATCGCTGCGGATACCATCAATGCTGATGTTTACAGCGATTTTCGTCGTGTACGCATCTGGACCATAAAGGAACGCTTACACGCCGAAAAGGAAACTCTGGGGCTTTATTTGACCGGTCATCCCATCGATGAATATGAAAGTGAGTTGAGCTATCTTGTCAGCTCGCGCATCGCCGATATCAAGCCTGACAAAGCGCCACAACATATTGCTGGTTTGGTCGTCGCTCAGCGCGTGATGAAAACCAAGCGTGGAGATAACATGGCATTTGTCACGCTCGACGATCGCACGGGACGGATTGAGGTTGCAGTATTTTCCGATACTTATACTCAGTGCCGCGATTTATTGTTGAAAGATGGATTGCTAGTCCTCACCGGTCAGGTGAGTTACGACGACTACAGCGGCATGTTAAAAATGCGTGCTGATAATATTCGTTTACTTGCCGACGTACGACAAGAAAAGGTTCGTGAGCTTTGTGTTGAGTGGGAGTCCGGAGCCTTGCCAGCAAACTTCTTGCGTCAGTTAATTGAGATGCTTGAACCCTATCGAAACCGGCCTGATAGAGAAGCTCGTTGTCCGATCATCGTCGATTATCGTCGCAGTGATGCAAGGGCTCAACTTAGATTGGGCTCGGACTGGTATGTTCGTCCTGATGACGAATTACTGCAGTGTCTTCGAGATAGCTATGGTGCAAGCAAAGTGCGGTTAGTCTATTAAATTTTTCGCTTAACTAAAGTAAACCCCGCCTAAGATAACCTCTTTGCTCGCGCCAGTTACCGCACGTAGGTTGCCAGGCTGACGGTTCATCGTTTGTTTCGCTAACCAAGCAAAAGCAATTGCTTCGATCCATTCAGGTTCAATGCCAAGGCTGGCAGTGCTGACGACGCTACTATTTGGTAATTGCCTTTGGAGCTCGTCCATAAGGCGTAAATTGTAGGCCCCTCCTCCGCCAATAAATATTTCTGCTGGTCTTTCGCTGAGTTTATAGATGCAGTTTCTGATTGTAGTTGCAGTTAGAGCCACTAGAGTTGCCTGCACATCCTGCACCTTGGGCGGCGAGCCTAAAGTAGCAATTTCAGCTTCCAGCCACTGAAGATTGAACACTTCTCTCCCGGTACTTTTGGGTGGGGGCTGTACGAAAAATGAATGTTGAAGAAGCCGATCCAGCAGCTTTTGATGCACTTCTCCAGAGGCTCCCCATTTACCATTTTGATCGTAGGGCATGTTTAGGTTTTTTAGTGTCCAGGCATCCATCAACACATTGCCGGGGCCCGTATCAAAGCCGATTATGTCTCCTGAGGATGGAAGCCAGCTAATATTTGCCATGCCACCAATATTGACAATGACTCGATCTATATCGTTACTGTGAAATATGAAGTGATGAAATGCGGGTACTAAAGGCGCTCCTTGGCCACCTGCTGCCATGTCGCGACGGCGAAAATCAGCAACAGTAGTGATGCCGGTGCGCTGGGCAATGATGTTTGGATCGCCAATTTGTAAGCTGAAAGGATGTTTGATGCTACCAGGTGGCCGGTGACGTATGGTTTGTCCATGACTTCCAATGGCGGCGACGTTCACTTTTTGCAGCTTGGATTTTTGCATTAACTGGTTGATTGTCGTCGCAAAAAACTCACCCAACTCTTGGTCGAGTTCACCTAATCGATCAATTTCATTATCGCTAGGTGAGGCGAGCGCATGAATTTTTTCCCGCAGCTCTTGCGGGAGTGGCAGAGAGTGGCGTTCAATCAGCGCGAGTTTATTCTGCGAACGATTTTTTTCTGGGAGGAACTCAACGGCGACAGCGTCAACTGCATCAGCGCTAGTGCCGGACATAAGCCCGATGTAGTAAGTGGGTAGGTTCATTAATTTGACTTGGTGGTACCTTCGGCCATCGCCAAGCGGTTCGCGGTATCTAAATCTGCGAGTTGTGAAACGAGCGTTTGTGTCGTCGCCATGAAGCGGTCTTTTTCAGTTGCTGCGATGCCAATAGCTTGCGGCAAAGAGACCGTAACTGGATTCCGGACCGTGCCATTAACGTGAAACTCGTAGTGCAAATGAGGGCCGCTGGCCAAGCCGGTTTGACCTACATAGCCAATTACTTGGCCTTGGCTAACGCGTGATCCAGTTTTAATGCCTTTGGCAAAGTTACTCATATGCCCGTAGAGGGTTTCATAGCCTTGGCCATGCTGAATGATAACGCAGTTACCGTACCCACCTTTGCGCCCTGCGAGTATGACCTTGCCGTCACCGGTGGTGCGAATAGGTGTGCCGGTGGAAGCTGCATAGTCTGTACCTTTATGCGCTCGAATAGTGTTGAGAACTGGGTGTAAGCGATTGAGGCTAAACCCTGAACTAATGCGCGCAAACTCGATTGGCATGCGCAAAAAGGCTTTGTTCATAGCCTTGCCATCGGGTGTGAAGTAGCGTGTTAAACCCTCTTTCGTCGTGTAGCGTACAGCGTCGAAAGACTTGCCTTCGTTGGTGAAGTTTGCCGCCAGTATCGCTCCGGTGCCAATTTTTTTATTGTCTAAGTATTGTTCTTCGTACATAACTTTGAACGTGTCTCCTTTTTGAATATCCATTGCAAAGTCAATGTCAAAGCCAAAGATGTTGGCTAATTCCATCGTCAAGTTGTTGGGTAGGCCCGCTAGTTTGCCGGCCATAAATAAAGAGCTGGTTATTGTACCTTCACGAAAGCTTCGTCTTACTTCGGGCTTTAGGGATACCTCCTGACTGGAGAAGCCCTCGCCGTTTCTAACAAACATCAGCGAGTCGAGAATATTCTTATGGTATGTAAGTTCCTGCAGTTTTCCTTGTGTATCTACAAGAATGGCGAGTTTTTGGCCGGGCGCAATGTTACGCAAATCCTTGGCGCTTTTATTGCCGTCAAATAACTCGTAGAGGTCGCGATCACTCAGGCCAGCCTTTGAAAACAAACTTGATAAATTGTCGCCTGATTTAACAATCAATTCTTGCCGGGTTGGTTGAGGTGGTGCGACTGCTTCGACAGTGGGAGAGAAAGGATCGTTGGGTTTATGAGGTTCAGTATTGCTTGGCAGGGGTAGATCGTCGGCTTTTGAATGGAGATCGATCTGATTGGTCATCGCCTGTATTGGGACTGTCGACGTGGTAGTCGATTCT
>JAYWHF010000035.1:0-5250 GCA_043777855.1 Gammaproteobacteria bacterium
CGCGAACGAGTCGCCATAGAGGCGAATTCACTGTGGCGCATATTCTAACTTAATATGTAGCATCACTGTAGGGCTAGCTGCTTGATACAAGATGATCCGTGTCGTTAGTCTAGTCTAATTAATTACGCTAGAATGCTCACCTTTCTTGTTTCTGACGGCGGCGGATTTTTGTCAGAAACCGCTCTTGATGCCGCTCATGCAATTTTTATGGAGTCGTAGTGAACAGTATTTTATTAATTAATGCTTCGGGTGTTGATAAGCCCGGCATCACCCGTGCCATCGCCAAAGTGTTGACTGAGTATCAAGCGATTGTTCTTGATATCGGTCAGGCTGTGATTCACGACACGCTTGCGCTGGGAATTCTTGTTGAGCTTCATCTCACGAGTGCTAAAAGAACCGCGCTGGAGGAAGAAATTAAGTTGCGCACTATCCCATTGGGTATTCACGTGCGCTTTCAAAATATTTCTTCAGAACAATATGCGCACTGGGTAGAGCAGCAGGGTAAATCGCGTTACATAGTTACTTTATTAGCTCGGCAGGTAACGGCGGAGCACATCGCGGAACTCACAGCCGTTACATCGCGCCATGGGCTTAACATTGACAGCATGAATCGTCTGTCGGGCCGTACTTCGCTCGATGTTCTTAATGGAAATACGGAGAACCTCTGTAATGCGTGCATAGAATTTTCGGCCCGTGGCACGCCGGACGATATTGCAGGCTTGCGCTCCGATTTTATGGATTTATCCGGACGAATGGATATTGATATCGCTTTTCAGCGCGATTCGGTTTATCGCCGTAACCGTAGGCTAGTATGTTTCGATATGGATTCAACATTGATTGAAGCGGAAGTTATCGATGAGTTAGCAAAAGCGGCAGGCGTGGGCGATGAGGTGATTGCAATCACTGAAGCGGCTATGCGTGGCGAGCTGGACTTCAAGCAAAGCTTCGCGCGTCGTCTTGCGTTGTTAAAAGGTTTGGATGAGTCTGTTCTGGTCAGTATTGCAGAAAATTTACGTCTAACCGAAGGCGCCGAAACATTAATATTTTCTTTGAAAAAATTAGGTTACAAAACAGCAATTTTGTCGGGTGGCTTTAATTATTTTGGGCGTTATTTGCAGAATAAGTTAGGTATCGATTATGTGTATGCCAACGAGTTGGATATTGTCGATGGCAAGGTGACGGGTGAGGTAGTAGGTGTTGTAGTCGATGGCCAGCGCAAAGCTGAGCTCTTAACCATGCTAGCGCACCAAGAAGGTATCGCTCTAGAGCAGGTCATCGCTGTAGGCGACGGTGCCAATGATTTACCTATGTTAAGTGTTGCAGGTTTAGGTGTTGCTTTCAGAGCAAAACCGTTGGTGAAAGCCTCGGCCGAACATGCGATATCAACATTGGGTTTGGATGCAATTTTATATTTATTGGGCTTTAGAGAGCGCGACAAATTGCTGTAGCGTTTGAATGAAAAATCTAAAAAGATAGTTATAAAAAAACCGGCTTTTTTTGCCGGTTTTTTTATAACGCTAATAAACGATTAAGTTTCCGTAGGCTATTAGGTTTCCATATTAAAGTCATAGTTTAAGTTTTGACTGGGTTCCTGAAGATAATGCCCTTGAATATAGTGTGCGCCCGCTTGCCATAAGGTTGAAAGAACGCTGGCATTCTCCACGAAGGGCACTATGGTAATTTTATTCTCCGCGTGAAGCTGCTCTATTAAATGAATTAACGCGGCCGAGCTTTCATTCTTGTGTTGAATATCACTGGTAAACGAGCCGTCAATTTTAATCAGTGTTGCGGGAACATGCTTGAGCGCATTAAAAGGTGTTAGTGAACAGCCAAAATTGGTAATAGAAAAGTGAGTGTTGAGTTTCTGCAATCCTTCGGCGAAATTTTTCGCAGCATTTAAATGATTGGTTACGTCAACTTCATCGGATTGAAAGGTAATGGCCTCTGGTGGTAATTTCGCAGCTTTAAAGGCAACCGCGAGCCAAGGCAAAAGCGTTTCATCGCAAAGCGATTGTCGGCCTAGGTTAACAATGAGTTTGGTTTTGTTGCCCTTGTTGCGATGTTGCGACAGCATTTTTATGGATTCGAGAATCGCCCAACGGTCAACTTTGATGCTAGCGTTTATTTTGCTGGCTGATTCAAGGAAGTTATTCGGCGATATATCCTCACCCTTTTCGTTGATCATGCGTAAATAGACTTCATAGTATTCTTCTTCTGATCCGCGCAGGCTAATGATCGGTTGAAAGAGTAGCCGAAACTTATCGTTGTCGAGTGCGTACTGAACTTCGTTGCCGATATCGCGCGGTGCGGCGGCGGGCGGTTCTGGTTCGAAGAGAAATGCGTTGTTACCTTTTTGTGCGCGTACTTTTTCCATGGCCGAGCGCGCTTGTTCAATAACGGTTCCTGCTTTTGTTGAGGTTTCGTTGATAATGGAGATGCCAATGCTGCAGGTTAATTGCAGTGTTTTTCCATCGACGTCGACAATGTGTTGCTCGACGGCTTTGCACAGCTGCTGCGCGCGATTTACGGCGGCGTCTGCTTTGATATTGGGAATAAGTAAGGTAAAGCAAGAGTCGCCAAAGCGCGATAAAATATCCACGGTGTTGATTTTTTCTCGCAGCAGCGCAGAAATATCGCTGAGCACCAAGTCTGACCCGGCAACACCATAAGCCGACGGCACGCGTTCAGCAAAGCCGTCGAGTTCTAGGTAAAGTAAGCTCAGCGATTGTTGTCCTTCGACGCGCCCAATGGTGTGTTCTAAAAGTTGCATCATGTACTGACGATTGAACAACCCGGTGATGATGTCTTGTGATTTTATTTGCTTTAGTTGAGCTTCAAGCTCCTCACTGTTAACGCTGTTATCGGTGTGTGTCGCGCGGGCTAAGAATTGAATACAGGCTTCTTCATCATAAGTGACGTGAGATACTTCAAGGCTGATGGTTGCAGAGCTTCCATCTTGTTTAACTCCCTGAAACGAAAGCTGGCCTGCTCCTGAATCTTCGCCCTTTAACGTAAATTCTTTGAGAAAGTTTTTGAGTTTATTTTGTTCTTTATCAGCAACCATATCCATAATAGGCAGGCATTCGATGCCATCGCGATTTTCGTAGCCAAATAATTCTGCAAAAGATTCATTCGCATATAAATAGAGACCGTCTTGCACGTAGGCAATCGCATCGCGGGAAGAGTCCAAGAGCTGCTGGCAGCGCCGTTCTGCTTCGCGGAAACGACGATCAGCAATTCGCTTTGATTGACGGCTATGGTGGTTAGCAATTTCACGGTGAATAACCAGCAGAAGATGTTGATCATCATCCAGACGAACTACGTCGGCGGCGCCAATTTTCATACCATCGACAACGGCGTCAGCGGATTCGTCATCTTCATGCAACAAGATTACTGGTACGTCTTTGTTGAGCCGGCGGATATGTTTAATGGTGGATTGTGGCGTCGGATTGGTGCTGCTGTCATCCCCAATTAACAAATCCCATGTTTGTTCTTGCAGTAACTTGACCAGTGCCTCTTCACTCTCTACGTGTTGGGCGCGGTTGGTTCTGCCAGCATTATTTAACATGCTTATGAGGCGTTCCGCTTCGGTCCGTGAGTTATTGAGTATCAGTAAGCGAATGGTGCCATTTGGTGTCATAAGTAGTCTCTATATCCTAGTACACTATTCCCCTTAAGCTGACCGCAGGAGACGAATTCAGCGCCTTGCGTCGGGAAACGGTTGCAAATTATGTTGCGTAGCTATGTCTGCGAATCATACCGCAATATTGGCTAATTTTGTTTTTTGCTCGTGTTACTCGCAAATTTATGAGACACAGTTATCTGCGCTGTTATTGGTGCTGTTATTGGTGTTGTTATCTGCCCCCATTTTTGTCGCGCGCGTTGACGTTTCTCCCTTCAGGCATCATGTATCCCAGACTGCATCGAAATCGCCGGGCGCATCGGTTTCTTTGGCGTTGTCGGGTGCTAGTTCGCGATAGCCAAATTGTTGAAAAGAGTTGGTCGCAAGGTAACGCCGCGTTAGCTGAATATTCTGATCGATGCTGTTGTTGTCATCCGTTGTGCGGCGGGCGTAAAGCCTTGCCTTGCTGTATTCCCGAAATGAAATGGCATTCGTAATAAGCGTGGCAGGTTGATTTATGGCCTTGAGTGCGGGTAACTCAAGTGCTCGTAAATATTCCGATGCCTCACCGGTTTTATGGATTATCGCCAACCCTACTGGCGTTGCTCGCGCCGCCAAAATCAATATGCCAAGTTGCGTGACTCCTTGTGTTTGATTGATCCATCGAACAACACCTAGGTTCCAGCGTTTGCGCAAGGGATCGTGCATGCCCAGGAGTTCCCCCGCTTTTACCTGATTGGGAATTTCGTTTCTCCATTCAATGCAGTAACCGCTTGGGCTAGTATCTATCAGCGAAATTGTGTGGACCGGGTGCAGTTCCTTTGTTTCTTGGGCCTCGTTGCTGCGGATAGCATTTTCAATATTCAGGGTTGAAAGGGTCTTTCCATCAAGTGGTGCTCCAGCGATGTCAAAGGCGTTACCCCATGGGTCCATCTCATGCTTCTGTTGGCTGGTATCTTTTATTTTGGCCGTGCGGCTTTGAAATATCGGCCCTTTGTCAGTATTGGCCGGCGCGCTGTGCAGTTTGTTAAGAAAATGGGTAAAGCAGGTACCTTTGCTCAGGTGAAAATGTATGCTGCTGATTCCCACCGTGATGTCGATTGATCCATGGGCGGTCTCGCGATCAAAATGCCGTTTAGATAGAAGATTCCATGCGCGGATTAAATGTTGTGTGAGCGCCGGGGTTAAATTCAGAACGTTTTCGAGGTCGTCTTTGTGTACTGCAGCATGACTGCTGGAATAATCTATTTCTTTTAATTTTTTGCTTAGCTGATGGGTGTTTAACCCAAGGAGTAAAGTCTGTTCGGTTGTTTTTAGTCGAGAAAGGTATTGCGGCGGATGGTTGCTATTGAGCGTTACCGCAAATAGATTCTCGCGACCTTTTTCGTTGTCTTTTCTATCATCAGTATCCTGCAATTGCGCCAAACTACTTAAGCTATCGAGCGCGTTGTAAGCCGCCGATATTTCGTCTTGCCCTAGTTGATTTGGGCGTGCGCATGCTAATAGTAAAACTCGCGTATAGGCAAGAGTAATTGTGGAGCAGTGTTGGTGGTTGGGTAATGGCTCTGCTACTTCGGTTTCGTGTACGTCCAGTTGTCGCGCGAGCTGATAAAGGCTGTGGAGTTCAA
>JAYWHF010000036.1:0-5248 GCA_043777855.1 Gammaproteobacteria bacterium
CTCCCACGAACACGCCAAGGACGGCACCAATTAAAATTTGTTGATTGAGACTTAGCATACTAACCTCGAGATATAGATATTCACAGTTACTGTATGTAACCCAAGCGATAATGCTTGCTTTCCACTATGCGGAAGTCGTGTCTAAACAACTCCAATTCGTACGCTGCACGGTCGCTGCGAACTTCTAAATCTGTTATCTGAAAATGCAGCTCATCAATTCGCCGAAGTTTATATTGCCGCTCCCTTGAATCGTTGATGCGGTTAGATACATCGAAATGCAGTGCTTGAATTTCGCTGTAAATGACCTCAACACGCGATTCATTCGAAGAAATTTCATTGCTCATCCTATTTATTTGTTGCTGAAGAGCAAACAGTTCTTGGCCATCTCGATACGCCCGTAAAAATTGATTTTCCAAGTCTTGCGGACAAATATCATTGTACGCAGAACCAGCACGCCCAGAACTGTAGCCCTTTTCTGGCACACAATATAACCGCGCTCCTTTTTCGTGGCCAGCTTCATAATCTGTCATCAATGGAATAACTTTTACGCGCGCACACGCCTTGCCATGATCCGCCATACGGCTAATTACATAGCCTTCGCTTGCATCCTCCAAGCCTTTTATATACCAATCAGCCTGCAGGCATTCATCTTTACTCATGGACGCACAACTCGACAGCAAGAGAAAGCCGAGCAGTGCCAGAAGCGGCATGCGCATTTGAAGCCGACGATTCATTTTAGGTATACCTCCTGACTCAACAAGCCACAACCGTATCATTGAACTCATAAGTGTCTCATTAAACCTACAACGAATTCTGCGTTTAGCCGCCTGAAAAAAATTTAGTACTGAAAGCCAACAAACCCAACCGAGTAAGGTGGAAATATTGCTCGACCATTCATGCCCCGCTTCGCGTAAGTGCCGGTAGATTTAATACCTATACCCCAGGTGGGCGCAAGATAGGGGAATGAAAACGAAGGGCCAAATTTTAGCAGGCTAAACACTGGGCCAATATCGGGAACATCGATTAAATCGTAATAGAGCCCCACGCCGCTCGCCAAGGTATCATAGCGCCCCGTTTCAACATTAAGTGAAGTCACTCTACCCACAGAAATTGAGTCCCACAGGAAACCCGTCATTTTTTTCAACAAGCTCTTTCCGGATGCCGAGTCAGTTACTTCGGCATCAGCTTGAGCATTTATAAAATCCAGTTTAGTCATGGTGATAAACAGTAATCCATCGTGACTAAACTTAGCCGCAAAGGTAACGTAATTATTGGGCAAGGGTAGTGATTTTCCCAGAGTCATGGAATTCGCGGCGACCTGAACCTTTTGAACTTGACTGACGTATCGCTCACTCTCGTCCGGAACACTTTTCTTAAATATTTTCTTATACAATTTCTCTAATGAATCACCACTTAATCGATAATTTGGCCCTTCGAGCACCCAGAATTCATTATCGTTCTTGTTGTCCACTTCTAAGTCAACGGAGAGCGGAATTGATTTTGACGGCTGCAACTTTAATGAGCTTAACAAAGGGAATTTCTTAACGCTGCTATTTTCAAAAACCTTGCTATTTTCAAATAAATAAACAGTGTTCGAGTAGGTTTCTAAAAAAGCTATTTTCTGATTTTTATCTAAAAATATTGCGTCGACGAAGGTAGTTTTCTCCGCATTGTCGGGCAATTTCTGACTGCCGATCAATTGGAGATCTTGCGGATCTTTTGCATTTATTAACGTAAAGCTACGTTTGCCCAACAAAAGAATTGTGCCCTCCGAATTAATCGTAGCGTCAATAGGTGAAGAGCCCAGATTAACGTCCCACTTATTAATAACTGCAGGTTTATTTGGATTCGCTAGATGATAAGTGAAAATTTCTAGCTTATAAGCCTTAAGCCCGGAATAAATTTCCGGCGCATCCTCTTTAATATTAATAACATACAGAAAGCGGCTATTGGGGCTCATGAGCGCAAACATCGGACGATCCATCGCTCCATCAAGCTCAATCCATTCTTCTTCAACGCCGCCCTTCGCATCATGATGGGTGCGAATCAAATGAACTTTTTTTCCGTCGGTATCAGTTGCGGATATGTAGTGACTGGTATAAAACTCTGTCGTTGTTGTACCCAACTCAGTTTGCAAACGCAGCTTATGATGTTTTAGCGGCGCCAAATGTATTGGAATCTGAAACAGCGGACTATTTTCAAAATAGTGTTCAATATTCACCGCAATGCCATCGATATCAATCGCGACAGCTCCCAGATTCTCGCCTTGCAAAACAACCCACTCGCCAGGAGAAAACCGCCCATCCGATAATTGACGTGGAATGCCCCCGCCAACCGGGATGTCTATTCCACCTAGGTCAATCATTCCTGTAATCTTTGGGGATTTCAAATTAATAGGCATTTGGGTATTCACCTTAGCCGAAACCTTGGTTGCCTGCTTTTGACACGACGATAGACTTGCCAGTGCGACGAGAGAGAAAAGACATAAACAGAAAGAGGTGGCAGAATTCCAATAATTTTTCACAAGCAATGACTCCATTTAATGTGGTTTAATCAAAAAATAACCATAGGCAGCGTTAATCGTCGCCATAATACCCACTTATTGTTCTGCAATCTATGCGACGTAAAAGACATTCAGGTTTATCACCATGGCAAATCGCTTTTTCAGGTTAAACATTTTCTTCGTATTTTTATCTGTGGTTCAACTCAGTGGCTGTACATCCATGCAACACGCGTCTAATGTGAATTCCGATGAAACACTTATTTTTTTTAATACCGATGCTTATGTGGATCCAAATAACACGAACACGTGGATAGTACCCATTCATGGGTGGGTGTACGAACCGCAAGATAGCCACTGGCGGCTGGGCCTTATTTCTCAGCTTTTTGATGCCGAATATGATTTACAACGAACTGACGAAAATAGAACCCTATTTGACCGTCGCATCAACGTAATGTTAGCTGACAATAAACGTGGGAAAACCATCAAGCTTGCTATTGGCGATAGAACTGCTTTTGACGGAACTGCTGGTGGCAACAGAACCGCTACTGACAGGACGGCTATTAGCTTACCCTCAAAACCAAATGGTCATTTTGTCGTAAATGTAAGACTATCCGAACAAGAGGTACAGTCTTTAAAAAACCAAAATTTTCTCCGTTATTGCGCAGTACTCCCGCTAGGAGATAATAGACATATCTGTGGCAGTGCAAGGCTGATTCCGCGTCATGGTTTTTCAGTGATTAGTGATATTGATGACACCGTCAAAATAACTCAAGTTACCGATCATGCACGAATGTTCGAGAATACCTTTTACAAACCCTATGTCGCCGTTGCTGGCATGGCTGATTTGTATCAGCGATGGCACAACGATGGCGTGCCCATACATTTCGTTTCTTCAAGCCCTTGGCATTTATACGCCGAATTAGAATACTTTTTACATGAAAATAAATTCCCTGAATCTAGCATGTCACTCAAATATTTTCGCTTTAAAGACTCCACATTTTTTAACCTTTTTAAAAGCGGATTAAAAACGAAACCCTTCCAAATAAAGCAGATTTTAAAGCAGTATCCCGAAAGAAAATTTGTGCTCATAGGTGATAACGGCGAACAAGATCCAGAGGTCTACGCAGCCATGAAAAGAGAGCATCCCGAGCAAATAGAAAAAATATTTATTAGAAATTTTACTGGTGAAAAAGCAACTGACGCACGTTACTCCAGACTTTTTGGTATAGCATCTGCGCAGGATTTCGTTTTATTTGATGCCCCAGAAGAACTACCAATACTGCTGCGCTAGTGGCTCGCCAAAACAACAAGAATTTACAACAAGAACTTATCAACAACAACTTACAACGAGGCTTGCTAGACTAGCAAAAGCTATCAGAAACTAAACAACAGGAGTACAGACGTGCAAGCGCACTCCAAACAAGTTCAATCAACCAGAAGAGGCTATGTAATGACATTCATCCATCGGATTTTTGGAATTTCGTTTTTTTTGGGCATGTGCATAACAACACATGCCGCTGACACTACTGACTCAACTCGCCTTTTATCCATAGCGGAGTACTATTTTCAGGAACGCGTGAAACTTGACCCGCTTGAAGGCTCAGCAACAACAGGAGAAGAGCGTTTTGAAGCTAAGCTTGAGATAACTATTTCAAAAAACTATCGTGCAAAAAACAGTAAACTGGCGCGGAAAATTTTGCGTGACCTAGAAAAGATAGATGCAAAAAAATTACCGCCAGTAGATAAAATAACTTACCAAGTATTAGCGCAACAAATGCAAGATCAATTAGCCGGAGATGAGTTCCCCAGCCATTTGTTACCCATTGATCAATACGGCGGGCTACCCGTTTACCTCGCGCAATTTGGCACAGGCCAGGACATTCAACCGTTAAAAACAGTCTCTCAATACGAACACTATTTAAAGCGCCTGAAGAGACTGCCAAAATGGATTGATCAAGCTATCGCGAACATGCGTGAGGGCATTATCAACGATGTAGTACAACCCAAGGCACTCATCGTTAGCGGCTTGCCATCTATAAAAGCCTTAACCGAAAGCGACATCAATAAGAATCCGTTTTATCTCGCTATAAAAAATATACCTGAAAGCTTTACAGCGACAGAAAAAATGCATCTGAGCGGCGCCTATAAAGATGCTATTGAAACACAGTTAATTCCAGCCAATAAAAAACTAACCGCATTTTTGGAAAATGAGTACTTACCAAAAACGCGACTAACAGCAGGCCTTGCCGCATTACCCAATGGCAAAAAGTGGTATCTGCACCAAGTAAAATATCACACGACTATAGACTCAACGCCGGAAGAGATTCACGAACTCGGGTTAAGGGAGGTTGCGCGCATTCACGAAGAAATGAAAAAAATACAAATACACTATAAATTTAACGGCAACTTAACAGAATTTTTACAATGGCAAGACAAGGCCGCGCAATTTCGCCCCTTCAAAACCGAACAAGATGTACTTGATGCTTACGAAATACTTAATAAAAAAATAGCACTAAAGCTACCTGAATTATTTGAACGCGCGCCAAAAGCAGAGCTCGTTATTCGCGCAGAACCTGAACTGACTAAAGCAACGGCTTCTGATCATTACAACCCGCCAGCACCCGACGGCTCTCGGCCCGGCACTTTCTACACGGTTATCGAACGCCCTGAAAATTACAGCAACACTAAGATGTCGAGTTTGTTTTTGCATGAAGGGCAACCCGGGCATCACTTTCACATTGCACT
>JAYWHF010000037.1:0-1877 GCA_043777855.1 Gammaproteobacteria bacterium
TTCTTGGTGAGCATAGAGAACGGCGCCGAGCATAATGTCTTCAGGCAGCTCTTTGGCTTCTGATTCAACCATCAGAACAGCATCTTTAGTGCCGGCAACCACCATGTCTAACTCAGATGTAGTGAGCTGCGCAAACGTTGGGTTGAGCAAATAGCCTTCGTTTTGGGTATAGGCAACGCGAGCTGCACCTACTGGTCCATTGAAAGGAATGCCGGAAATGGCGAGAGCAGCTGAGGTGCCAATCAACGCCGCTATGTCTGGATCATTCTTTTTATCGGTCGACATAACAGTACAAATGACTTGTACTTCGTTAAGGAAGCCTTCTGGAAATAATGGACGAATAGGCCGATCGATCAACCGTGACGTTAAGGTTTCTTTTTCGGAAGGACGAGCTTCGCGTTTGAAGTAACCGCCGGGAATGCGACCTGCGGCGTAGGCTTTTTCTTGGTAGTGTACAGAAAGCGGGAAGAAGTCTTGACCCGCCTTTGCTGATTTTGCACCCACAACGGTACAAAGCACGCTGACTTCGCCCATGGTTACCATGACGGCGCCCGTCGCTTGACGTGCAATGCGGCCTGTTTCTAAGGTTACGGTTTGGTTGCCGTATTGAAATTTCTTAATAATCGGATTCACTCTTTTATCCTTTATTTGCGTTGTTTTTACGCGCCAATTTAAATATCGTTCAATGGTTATCTTTCAATAAACATCATTTATGTGAGCTTACATATTTTTTGGGGGATACTGCGTCCTGCCAGCGCGATACATTTTTATCGCATGTTATCCGTTCAAGGTTTCGTAATTTATTAAACTTTTTCACCATGAGCTATGAAAGCGCCCGCCGAAGCGGGCACTCCGTATACTTAACGGCGCAGACCTAATTTTTGAATCAGTGCTGTATAACGCGAAGAGTCTTTGCCCTTCAAGTAGTCCAGCAGTTTACGACGTGAGTTAACCATACGAATCAAACCACGACGCGAGTGGTGGTCGGCTTTATGGCCAGCAAAATGTCCTTGCAGTTTGTTGATATTAATAGTCAACAAAGCTACTTGAACTTCGGGCGAACCTGTATCGCCTTCAGCTTGTTGGTACTCTTTTACGATAACAGCTTTTTCAACAGCACTTAATGCCATGATATTTTCCTCGTTAATATGCAATTGTATAACAGCCACAGCCGCGCATATTGACAGCCGGGTTGTTGCGGTAATAATCAGGCAGCTAATGATTACCGCGGCTTTTTATCGATACGTTACAGTCCTACTCGGTGATCCGACTGAGAGAGTTCGTCGATAAATTCTTTGCTCGCCAGCCCTCTGGCTAGCTACTGCTCGTTGGCCGAGCGATTAGCAATAATTCTCTTTGGTGCTACGCGACCATCGTCGGTAATTTCGCCCAAACCCAAAAACTGCGCCGACGTTTGATCGGATTCCGCACAAAAGACGCGCACAATATCACCTTGTGCGGCAATGCGGTAGACCTGCGTATCCATCACCGGATTGCCAAGCCGAAAATAGTGTGCGCTGGCCTCTGGTAGCCGGATCTCAGGCAGTGTTGCAATCGGTGCATCGGCGCTTAAAAGATGAACATCAAGTGCCGGATAGCCACCCTTTTGGTGGTCTAACTCAAGTTGCTCAAGGCTGACGCATTGTGCCTCGTTAAAGAGACCCGCCGCAGAACGATGCAACGTTTTAACGTGCGCACCGCAGCCTAACGCAAACCCTAAGTCCTCGGCAATCGAGCGAATATAAGTGCCTTTGCTGCAGCGAATATCCAGATCAATTTCGGCCGCGTGTCCGGGCCGAAAGCTTAGAATACTTATCGCGTAAACGCTAACGGGCCTTGGCGCTCGTTCGATTTCAATGCCCTGCCGAGCCATTTTA
>JAYWHF010000038.1:0-1876 GCA_043777855.1 Gammaproteobacteria bacterium
GTGGCTGTGGATGCGTTTGGCAATGCGCTGGGGAGTTCGATCGCAGAGCGCATGAACGGGGCAAACAATCCATTGAGCTACGGGTATGAAAACGAGATGGACCGACAGAGTGATGCGGCACATACATCCAATCGGGCTGGCGCAGCTTGGGCGGCTAACGTGGCGGACAGGCGAGCGGCGAGCAATCCGTATGGATTGCCCACGATGAGCAGTGGACCCTCTTTACAGGAAGCGTTCAGGTTGGAAGAGATGCGAGATCAGAACCTGGATACTGTGTGGCAGCAGCACGTTGCCAAGACTACCAGTGCCGATGGCGGGATGTGGGATAGCGATGCACCGCGTTCAATTGCTGATCAGTACGTGCAGGATTACGGCGGTGAGGCACCGTTGATGAAGCTGCGCACAGCAGCGGGTATAAGTGCCGGCTGGATGACCAGAGATTCGCTTCGACGGTTTGAAATTCAACAAAGAAATTTAGAGCCTGCTAATTCTCAAGAAGCCTTTAGAAAACTTGAAATCATTGCGCAAGAAAAAGCATTTTTAAAAGTAGATCGTGGGCAAATAACGTTTGATGCTGAAGGCAGTGATGACCCCAAAAGTCCTTACTATTCGCGCGTAGCAAGTTGGCCAGGCGGAGGTTCTGGAGTTACGTTGGGCCGCGGATACGATATGAAACTGAGGTCTAACAATTTAGTTTATCAAGACTTATTAAATTCTGGATTAGATGAGAAAAATGCTCTGGATTATTCAAAAGGTGCACGATTAACTGGTGACAAAGCAAAGGATTTTTCCTTTGAGGTTAGAAAAAATTTACCTCCCCTTACGAGAGAAATGCAACAGAAACTGTTTTATGCAGCGTACGATGAAAAAGCTGTCTATGTTGAAGGTGTATATAACAGGGCGACAAAAAACTCAGATAATGCTTCTGCTTGGAGCGATCTCTTGCCAAGAGTCAAGGATATAGCGATCGATTTTGCCTACCATGGAACCAATAGGAGCCAAATGCTGGCAATTTCAAAAAATAATGTAGTTAGTCTGGTTGAATATATTCGAAATGATTCAACTCTGATGGACTATGAGCGAGGGCGCGGCCGAATTCCATATTTGGAGGGTAGAAAATGATAAAAAATCGTCGCCAACTGATGTATGTGATGCTCGCATTTTGCTCTGTGGCAGATGCAACGTTGCCCATCGATGGGGTCTATCTTAATAAAGGTCAGGCGACCATTCGCGGACCGAATGGAGTTCAGAGACTCAGCAAAGCCAAAGATTGCAGGGTAATTAAGAAAAAGTCGACTGGATATATGATATATGTTCAGTCTATTCAACATCTTGGTGATGCATGCTATTTGGATGGCAGTTTCTTTTGGAATGGAGATTCAGGAGTGGTAATGGATGGTGATGAAAAGACTGGACTAAAAATATTATTGCGAAATAACAAATTTTCTTTCCTGGCCGGAGACGACCTGTCTATCTTGTGTGGGCAAAAAGCAGATTGGAATAATGTCTATTTCCCAATGAGTTCTAAGATAAATATGCGCATTAATCCAGAAAGTTTAAGTAAAAGCTGTCCTGCTTGGAACAGGTGAAAATATTCGCGAGTAGCCAGGACGCAGGCGCCGAGGGTCACATAGCGATACCGGGAAAGACCTAGGGTCAGGTCTTGCAAACCAACACCGCCAAGGCGCCGAGATTCGAGCGTCAAGTCTGCATCCTGCAAAACAAGCCCTGTTTCGCCCCTAATTGACTCCTAAATCAATAGCAACAAACCCAATGAAAGATTGCCGTAGAGGCCTATTTGATTACAAAATCCAGACATTGACTTTCGCAACCACCACTACAACGCCTTCGGCGAGCGCACCCGGCTGATTGACGC
>JAYWHF010000039.1:0-1871 GCA_043777855.1 Gammaproteobacteria bacterium
AGCTTACAGCTTCCTGCGCAATTTATTTGGGCTCTCGCTCAGATAAAAAAAGCAGCGACACAGGCCAATGTAGAACTCGGTTTATTGGAGACAGAAATTGCGCAGGGCATTATTGGCGCCAGTGAAAAAATCATGGCCGGCAATTATGCGGATCAATTTCCAATAGATGTTTTTCAAACAGGTTCCGGCACCAGCACCAATATGAATGTGAACGAGGTGATAGCACATCTCGCAAGCCAAACTACAAAAAAAACGATACATGCAAATGATCATGTCAACATGAGTCAAAGCAGTAACGACACGATTCCGAGTGCCATTCATATCAGTGCCGCTATCGCGTTTGAACAGCAATTACTTCCTGCACTCGAAAATTTGCACACCAGTTTATTGGGTAAAGCAGAACAATTGCACAATGTGGTTAAAACTGGGCGCACACATTTAATGGATGCTATGCCGCTCACATTTGGGCAGGAGATTGGCGGCTGGGCCACCCAAATTGCGAACAATTATCTGCGACTAAAAACGATACATTTGCAGTTACAACAATTGGCGCAAGGCGGCACGGCGGTAGGCACTGGCGTCAATGCACATCCAGAATTCGCTCCACTATTTGCACAACACCTTAGTGACAATACGGGCCTTTTGTTTACACCGGCGGAAAATTTTTTTGCACTTATTAGCGCGCAAGACACCGCCGTGGCAACTTCTGGCCAACTAAAAACACTTGCAGTAACCTTGATGAAAATCGCCAACGACCTGCGCTGGATGAACTCTGGCCCGCTTGCAGGAATTGCTGACATTCATCTAGCCGCCCTACAGCCTGGCTCGTCCATCATGCCGGGTAAAATAAACCCGGTAATTCCAGAAGCTATTTGTATGGCCTGTGTGCAGGTCATGGGTAACGACGTGAGCATAGGCATTGCCGGGCAATCGGGCAACTTTCAGTTGAATGTTATGTTGCCTCTGATTGCCTATAACTTGTTGCAATCTACTGAGCTTATGAGCAATGCATGTAATGAGTTGGCCGACAAAACCATCCCACATTTTACCGTCAATGAAACCAGTATTAACAAAGCACTAAACCGCAATCCTATGTTAGTCACGGCCCTCAATTCTCTTATCGGCTATGAAAAAGCTGCTGCGATTGCAAAAAAAGCCTATCAAGACAATCGCCCCATTATTGATGTTGCAGAAGAAGAAACAGACATTAAACGCGAGGAGTTAGAGCGCCTGTTAAACCCGCGAAGGTTAACTGGGTATTTCGAAGAACAGTAGTTACGGAAATTAGCACTTGAACGCCCAAAGCTCATTGCCAACGTTAAACAAAAAAACCCGCCCTTACGTTAATGCTAGGGCGGGTTTCAGGGTGATACTGAACAGTATCAGCTTTGCATTTGGTAACATCTAATTTGGTACAGTGGTCACACTCGCAAAACTGCGTACAGCCCTTTACTTACCTACACATAAAAACAGGAAAGTTAATATGTGCCCCCAAATATGCCCCCATGCAGCAACGGCTACCCTATTTTTTACGTAGTTTTTAGATGGATGAGCCTAGTAATTTTTATACACTTCGCCTCTTGGTTTCGCATCAAGAACCAATACCTCAAGCTCAGCGTCATTGATTCTGTACACTATCCGATAATCACCAACACGATACCTATAAAGATCGGTATAACCACTTAGCGAAATGGCTCCATTCAACTTTGGGTTTTCGGCAATTTGATCAAGTGACGCGATAATTCTGGTACGAATTTGTGGATGAAGTTTTTTAATATGGCGGATTCAACTGCGAAGTGCATAACTCAACCCGCATAGAAAAAGAGATCAGCTACCTGTAAGCTCGTCGCTTTTTCTCCGGCAAGAGATAT
>JAYWHF010000040.1:0-1862 GCA_043777855.1 Gammaproteobacteria bacterium
TAGGGAAGTACATCACCAACTGGCTGGCTCAACATCACCCCGGCGCAATCGCGTATCTACAGAGCGGGTACGACCCAGAACACTTTTGGTGGTTAGGCACGGAGCTGGTCGATAACGTCTTCGAGTGGCCATTCTCTGGCACCGACTTCGCTTCAGAACTTCCCTATACACATAAAGGAAAAGCCGAAACGTGGCTGGCGATCCTCGCTAACGCGCTGGATATTGAAGCAATGCAAGCATCGACTCGAAATGACCTCGGGCAGCAACGTGCTGCCGTCGCAGCGGCAACTCTTTGCGAGTGGTTGCATGGATTTGAGGCAGCATCAGGGAATGGCTACAACAACTTCGACCCGCATTCTGCGATCAATTCCTTAGGGCTTTCAGATATATTTCTAGGATTCGAAGCCTCGCGCGGATCGGGGCAAGTGCTCGACGAATTCTGCGACAATTGTGATGTGGACATCGATGGGCTCGGCACTGCATCCTTATTGGCAATCACCGAAGAACTCAGAAGCGAATTGCGTACTGCTTTGTCGAGTTTTTTCGGAGGGGATGGATTGCTCTTATGGGCTTTACATTCGGCAATTTGGCCGCAATATGGACGGCCAGTCGAAGAGGCCGCCAACGGGCTACTGAACGTCGATCATCCTGAAGATCTTGCAGAGCTTGACGCGCCGTGGTTCTTCGTAACTGATGGATGGTGTGAGACTGCCGATAACTAACGATAACTAACGGTGCTGGTTGCAACCTGCGTTGATGGCGAATGCCCAGTAAACGTAAAAACCAACGAAACCGTTTCGAAACCAATTGCGGCGCATTGTCGGTACGAACGGACTGCGGTTTACCAAAGCGGCCAATCGCAATCAGCACATGCCCCGCCAAGGTATAAAAATTCATGTTTTTGATTGCCGTCAGCATCACCGCCACCCGGCTACCGTGATCCACAATCCCCAGTATTGGATGGGTAGAGCACCCACAATATCCTGCTTTCCGCACAAATCCAAACCCCAAATAGCATTAGCTGGAATAGTCATAGGCATACGATTTCGCATATCGCGCCGTTGCATCGCAATCGCATGCCGATATTGAAGAATCACCTGCGCTACAAAGCTTTTGCTTACTGTTTCGCGTTTACTGTGAATACGATTAAATGTAGTGGCTATCGTGCGCATCCTAGCAGCAGGCATAAACACTGGACATCTTGACTCCTTCTTGAGAAAGAATAAAGTGTCTGTGAAAATGGGGCAACTCCAGTAGTGAGGTAAATTTAGCGGTAACAGCTATGAATTGCGTAGAAAATGCGCCTACATCTGCTTGGGCAACCAGGTGACGATGCCCGGAAAAAAATAAATTAGTAGCACCGCTACCACCATTAGAAAGAAAAACGGCAGAGTAACCCTGGCAATGTAGGCAATATTTTTTTTCGTCATGCCTTGCAGAACAAACAAATTAAAGCCCACCGGCGGGGTGATTTGCGCCATCTCTACGACGAGCACAATAAATATGCCGAACCAAATTGGGTCAATGCCCGCTTTTAAAATTGTTGGCAACACCACTCCCATGGTCAACACCACCATCGAAATGCCATCTAAAAAGCAGCCCAGCACAATATAGAACAGCATTAGGCCAAACAATAACCAAAATGGTGTGAGGCCCAAGCCGCCAATCCATTCGGCAAGGTGGCGCGGCAGGCCAATATAGCCCATCGCTAGCGTTAAAAACGCAGCGCCAGCGAGTATCAAAGCAATCATGCAAAAAAGTCGCGTAGCGCCCATTAGGCTATCGATAAAGGTTTTCCAGCTCATCGCGCCCTGCAATAACGATAAACCTAAAGCGCCCACCACGCCTAAAGCAGCGGCTTC
>JAYWHF010000041.1:0-5196 GCA_043777855.1 Gammaproteobacteria bacterium
TTGCAGAATTCCAAGAATACGATCCGAATCGCGCACCGAAGACACTTCCGGGTTGGTGACAACTATAGCCACATCGGCGAAATACAAGGCCATAAGCGCACCCTGCTCAATACCGGCAGGAGAATCACAAACAATGTATTCAAAATCTTTGGCTAACTCATTGAGAATTTTTTCCACGCCATCTTTTACTAAAGCATCCTTATCTCGCGTTTGCGATGCCGGCAATATAAATAAACCTTCAGTACGTTTATCTTTAATTAACGCTTGATTGAGCGTGGACTCGCCTTTAATAACGTTCACAAAATCATAAACCACACGGCGCTCACAACCCATAATCAAATCGAGATTACGCAAACCTACGTCAAAATCGATAACAACCGTCTTGTGGCCACGCATCGCCAGACCAGTACTAATTGCCGCACTGGTAGTTGTTTTTCCTACTCCACCTTTACCCGAAGTTACAACGATAATCTTAGCCAAGAGAGGCTCCTTAATGTTTGAAAGAGAATTAAAATATACCGCGCTAAAAATAATATTCTACTACGCCGCTATCCGTGTAACTGGCTGCGCAGGATACAACATTGAAAAGGTAAAACTAGGCCGTACTCAAGCCGTTACTCAGGCCGTTACTCAGGCCGTAACTAAGGCTTCAATAATTACCTTTTCACCTTGCAGCGATACTTGTGCAGGCTTTTTTAGCAGCTCTTTGGGTAAGGCTTCTTGCAGCACAAAATTTCCCGCAATAGCAACAAGCTCTGCTTCAAATTGCTGACAAAAAATACGTGCGCTCTCATCGCCCTTGACTCCCGCCAGAGCTCGGCCACGCAAAGAACCATAAATATGTATGTGGCCGTCAGCCAAGACTTCGGCTCCTTCGCTCACTTGCGCAAGCACAATAAGGTCCGCGCCTTCCGCATAAATCTGCTGACCGGAACGCACCGGACGTGTGATCACTTTACTCACCCGCTGAACCAAGCGCTCCTCAATCACTACACGCTCTTCAATAACCGTTTCAATAACCGTATCTTGAACGCTTACGACTTCTTTTACGGGAATCTTCAGAGCACGCTCGGAGGGTTTGGCAAGCACCGCTAAACCCGTCGCCTGCACACTTTTTAGCAGCGGCTCAGGCACTGATGTAAACCCAAGGGGCTGTAAGTTTAGCGAGCGACAAACGTCAATAAGCTGCGCGACATCTGCACTCATGGCTGCACACTGCTCCTGCGTTACTAGCTTTTCCAAACTGATAAGCACCGGAGAGTTATCGAAAAAATGCGGCGCCTGATCGATCTTTTCTTTGAGCTCGGCCTCGAGTGTTTTGGGGTTGTAATCATTTAGCGCCAGTATGACAACCGTTAATGCACTACCTTTAAGTTGAAAACTTACATCGATCATTACACGCGCTCGTCTGTATACTAAACCGTGATGCTAGGAAACCTATCGGTCGGTGCGCCATTATCAAGCCAGCAGGTTTTTAGTCAAGTCACTTATCAGTCAAGTCACGTGGTTGTTTCTACCGAGCTTTAGCCAATTCAACCAACTTGCCGGAAGCGCTCTATAACGCGTGTATAAGATTCCATTCAGTTGCCATTAAGGCGTGGAAACTTATAAAGGATTAGCCACTCAGAGCAATATCTGAGCAACGCTCCCACAGAACAAAACACGAGATAACATCATGAAACTGTTCAGTCGCATTAAATTATCCAGCCAACGTTTTTTGCGTATCTTCGCCATTCTTCCTTTGATCATTCTTCACGCTAACTCCCATGCTGAAATTGATCTAACCGATGTTAAACCCACCCCAGCGGAATTTAGCCAAGCTGAAATAGACCAGCTTCTAGCGCCTATTGCACTTTATCCCGATACAATTTTGTCGCAGGTGTTAATCGCTTCAACCTATCCTATTGAAGTTGTGCAAGCAGATCGCTGGGCGCGAACAAACACCTCCGAAAAAGGCGCAGACGCCGTAAAACTCGTTGAGAAAAAAGATTGGGATCCAAGCGTAAAAGCACTGGTCGCCTTTCCGGACATTTTAAAGCGTATGAGCGACGATATCGATTGGACCCAAAAGTTGGGCGATGCCTTCTTAAGCGATGAAGGCCGCGTAATGGATAGCATTCAAAGCTTACGCAAAAAAGCCTACGCATCTGGCAGTTTGAACAAAGTGCAGCACCTCAAAGTACAACGAGAAGACGACGGAATTGTGATAGAGCCGGCCGAGGAGCGCGTTGTTTATGTGCCGGTTTATGACACGCGCGTGGTGTATGGCAACTGGTGGTGGCCAGATTATCCTCCGGTCTACTGGCATCACCCCAGCTATACCTATGTCTCAGGCTTCTATTGGGGCTCCAGTATTTTTGTCGGCCCTAGTTTCTTTTACAGCTCATGCCACTGGCGCCAACGTCATGTCGTGGTCGTGAACAACCATTACGGCCCACGCCCCTACTTTTATACCGGCAGAAGTATTGTGCATTATCACGGGTCAATCGAGTGGCGCCATGCGCCCATCCACAGACGCGGCGTTGCCTACTACAATGAGCGCCTGCGCAATGACTACGGCAGTCGGCACGAGAGTTATCGAGAAGCCCGCGTTTATCGCGACTCCCACAGCGGGACAAGACGCGAAGAGCGCGATAGCAACTACACCCCAACCCATGCGCAAACTCGCTTTGATGAACGCAACCCCGGTAATTCTCGCATCAGCCGAACTAACGGCATAAGGTTTGCTGAGCCGGGTGCGCCAGCCACAACCAATGATCGCTCCGAACTACTGCGAGAGCGCATGCAACGCACCCGAGAAACAACCGACAAGCCGCGAGGAGGCGAAACAGTGGAGCGCACCAGCAATCCTGAAACTGTCCAAAGCAACGATCGCAACGCCGATAGGCTTGGCACTCGAACCGAGACTCAGCTCAAGGATCGTCAAAATGATCGAGATACCGGAGATAGCAACTGGAACAGAAACATCGATAGGTCCGGCAATAGCCGTGCGGCCCCCACTGAACTCTATGCTCGCCCAGAGAACGGCGACGGCGGAAACACGAATGAACAACCAAGCCGCGTTATCACCGCCAGACCAACAATTAACAATGATGGTGGCGGATCAAGATTGGATCGCATTCAACAAGATCGCACCCAAAGCCGAATTGATCGCGGAATGCGGGTTGACGACAGCATGAGCCGCCGCGTTGAAGCAGCTCCGCGCCAAGAGCGCGGCAATAGTGGCGACAGCGGCGGCAGAAATCGTGGCGGCTCACGAGACGAGGACCGAGCCAGACGCTGATAAAACTTTTACACTCACTGCTGATAAAACCTGTACAACAATCGATGGCGGAGCTAAAAACTTCGCCATTTTTCGTTGCCACAACACTCGCCAATAACGTCTATCACTTTCACTCCCGCGCCGCTTTCTCTATAGTACGCGTTTCATAAAAAGCGTAATGCTTTGTCGTTATCCCGCTACCGAGGTTCCGCCCCATGGCTCAATTCGTTTACAGCATGCACAGGCTTGGCAAAATTGTGCCGCCGAAGCGTGAAATTTTGAAAGACATTTCTCTCTCATTTTTCCCGGGCGCCAAAATTGGTGTGCTAGGTTTAAATGGCTCTGGGAAATCTACCTTGTTAAAAATCATGGCCGGTGTGGACACTGACTTTAATGGTGACGCTCGCCCCATGCCCGACTTGAAAATCGGTTACTTGCCGCAAGAGCCGCAGCTCGACCCGGCTAAAGATGTACTTGGTAACGTGCAAGATGGTGTGCGTGAAGCCGTCGACGCCCTAGCCGCCTTAGACAAAGTTTACGCCGACTACGCCGAGCCGGACGCAGACTTTGACGCTCTTGCCAAACAACAAGCAAAATGTGAAGACATCATTCAGGCATGGGACGCGCACAATCTACAACACACTTTAGAAGTCGCTGCTGACGCTTTGCGCCTGCCCCCGTGGGACGCTGATGTTACCAAACTGTCGGGCGGAGAACGTCGCCGCGTTGCACTTTGCCGCTTACTGCTCTCTCGCCCAGACATGCTATTACTCGATGAACCGACTAACCATTTGGATGCCGAATCAGTTTACTGGCTTGAACAATTTCTTCATAACTTTACCGGCACTGTTGTGGCCATTACCCATGATCGTTACTTCCTCGACAATGCGGCCGGATGGATTCTAGAACTCGACCGTGGTCACGGGATTCCTTACGAAGGCAATTACACCAACTGGCTGGAGCAGAAAGAAGCGCGCCTTGAACAAGAAGCACGTGGTGAAGCGGCGCATCACAAAGCACTTAAAACTGAATTGGAATGGGTACGCCAAAATCCTAAAGGCCGCCAAGCAAAAAGCAAAGCGCGCTTGGCCCGTTTCGATGAACTGCAATCGCAGGAATTCCAAGCGCGCAATGAAACCAATGAAATTTATATTCCACCGGGTGAGCGCTTGGGCGATAAAGTTATTGTGCTGGAAAATATCAGCAAAGCTTACGGCGACCGCTTACTTATCGACAATTTTTCTCTCGCAGTGCCTAAGGGCGCTGTAGTGGGAATTGTTGGCGGTAACGGAGCGGGTAAATCTACGTTGTTTCGCATGATTGCCGGCATGGAAAAACCGGACAGCGGCACCGTTACCTTAGGCGAAACCGTCAAAGTAGCCTACGTTGAACAAAGCCGTGAAAACCTCGACGATAAAAAAACTGTGTGGGATGCCATCTCTGGCAGTCAGGAAGTTTTAAAAATCGGTAACTACGAAGTCAGCTCGCGCTCTTACGTGGGCCGCTTCAATTTTAAGGGAGCAGATCAACAAAAACGCGTAGGGGAATTATCCGGCGGAGAGCGCGGTCGTTTACATTTGGCGAACACTTTGAAGCAAGGCGCAAATGTATTGTTACTCGATGAACCGTCAAACGATTTGGATATCGAAACTTTGCGCGCATTGGAAGACGCGATTTTGGCCTTTCCAGGCTGCGTGTTAGTCATCTCGCATGATCGCTGGTTTCTCGATCGTATAGCAACGCACATTCTCGCTTACGAAGGAGACTCCGATATTCAATTCTTTGAAGGTAACTACACGGATTATCACGCCGATTTTGTTAAACGCAAAGGCAATGATTCTCAACCCAAGCGTATGAAGTACAAGCCCTTAAAAGCCTAAACTCATGTTTTTCGTAAACCAAACTCATGTTTTTTATAAACCAAACTCATGTTT
>JAYWHF010000042.1:0-5191 GCA_043777855.1 Gammaproteobacteria bacterium
AAATCAATAAAAAAAACATAGTTCCACACCCCAGTGCGCGAAGGCCGAGTCTCCACCCGCGTTAAATCAATGCTGTGACGATGAAAGGGCTCTAATAAATTGTGCAGCGCGCCAGGTTCATTGCGCATAGCGACGACTATCGATGTTTTATCAACACCACTTTGTGGCACAGCTTGAGTGCCAATAATAAGAAAGCGTGTTGAGTTATCGGGTTGATCCTCAATTTTTTCAGCAAGAATTGTTAAGCCATAGAGCTCTGCGGCCATACTTCCAGCGATAGCCGCCGCGTTCCACTCACCTTTTAACCGCCTCGCAGCCTCCGAATTACTGCTCACGGCAATCCGCTCGGCTTTCGGGTAGTGCGCATCTAACCATTTACGACACTGGGCCAGAGATTGATAGTGCGAATAAATTCGGCTGATACTGTTGGTACTTGTAACATCTGACACTAATAAATT
This sequence comes from Gammaproteobacteria bacterium, assembly GCA_043777855.1. Lineage (GTDB taxonomy): Bacteria > Pseudomonadota > Gammaproteobacteria > Pseudomonadales > Cellvibrionaceae > Cellvibrio. The sequence goes on from JAYWHF010000042.1 coordinate 459, forward strand.
ATGGTGAATACGTAGCTCAACTTCACCGCAAATTTTTAAATTGGACCCCATGAAATTATCAAGTGTGTGATTCACAACGCCTTCCGTTGAATTTTCAACGGGTACAACTCCGTAATGAACAGCACCCGCTTCTACCTCACGAAAAACTTCATCAATCGCCGAAAATGGCAATGCGACAGCTGAATGACCGAAGTGTTTTAATGCAGCCTGATGTGTAAAGGTTCCTTCCGGCCCAAAGAATGCAACTTTAACGGGATTTTCTAACGCCAAACATGCAGACATGATTTCGCGAAACAAACGCGCGATTTCTTCATTGCTCAACGGCCCGTTATTGCGTTCCATGGCTTTGCGAAGCACTTGCGCTTCGCGCTCTGGCCGATAAAAAAGAATATCGGCGTCGGGTGCAAGACTATTTTTCTTAACGTCAGCCACTTCTTGCGCACAGCTCGCACGCGTCGAAATCAAACGACCTATATCTTCGTCAATTGCATCAATTTTATGACGCAACGCAAGAAGCTTTTCGGCTTCATCAGATTTCATTTGAGTAGACTCATTAGACATTTATTTATTCATCAATAGGTTCGTCGTCAATAGGCTCATCATCAACAGCAACATCGTTGTCAACAACATCGTCAACATCATCTAACAAACCATCGTCAAGCGCCTCTTCTCCTTCAGCAGCTTCTGCGCGCGCCAGTTCACGTTTAGCATTTTCATCAGCGCTTTCTTCAATGCGCTCAAGCCCTTGCATATGCTCGCCTTCCTTCAACTTGATTAAACGAACACCTTGCGTATTACGGCTTAGAACTGAAACTTCATCCACACGAGTGCGTACCATTGTTCCTTGGTCGGAGATCAACATAATTTCTTCGCCATCAAATACCTGCACAGCTCCCACAAGCTGACCGTTGCGCTCCGTCGTTTGCATACCAATGACGCCCTGCGAGCCGCGACCCTTCGCAGGGAACTCGCCGACTTCTGTGCGTTTTCCGTAGCCATTTTCGCTCACAGTAAGAACTTGGCCATTTTCCATAGGAATAACCATACCGATTACAGACTGACCTTCCGCCAACCTAATCCCGCGCACCCCTCGTGATGTGCGGCCACTCGAGCGAATTTGCGATTCACGGAAACGTGCAGCCTTGCCTGAAGTAGAAAACAGTATTACGTCGCAGGTGCCGTTGGTGATGGCGGTGCCAACCAATGTGTCACCCTCATCCAACTCAATTGCACGTAAGCCAACACTGCGTTGACGGGCAAATTGGGTCAAGACAGTTTTCTTGACGGTGCCCTTCGATGTCGCCATGAAAATGAAATGTTCATCGTCATAAGATTTAACGGGCAGAATTGACGTGATGCGTTCGCCCGTGTCTAAAGGCAGTAAATTGACTACCGGGCGACCGCGAGATTGACGTCCAGCAACCGGGATCATGTACACTTTTAGCCAATAGACTTTACCGGCATTCGTGAATAACAAAATAGTATCGTGAGTACTTGCGATCAATAAATGCTGCACATAATCTTCATCTTTAACGGCGGTAGCTGACTTGCCCATACCACCTCGACGCTGCGCTTGGTAATCGTCCAGAGGCTGGCTCTTCGCGTAGCCACCGTGAGAAATAGTGACAACGCGATCTTCAACATTAATTAAATCTTCAGTGGTTAAATCAAGTGTAGAAGCAACGATTTCAGTACGACGTTTGTCACCGTAATCGTTCAGCACTTGCGTCAATTCTTCACGAATGACGTCCATTAGCCGGAGCGAATTACCAAGAATTTCGAGGAACTCGGCAATCTGAATTAATTTTTCATCGTACTCAGCAAGCAACTTGTCGTGCTCCATGCCAGTCAGACGATGCAAACGCAGTTCTAAAATTGCTTGCGCCTGTGCGGCGGACAAATAATATCTTCCATCGCGCATACCGTACTCAGCGCCCAACTCCTCGGGCCGACAAGCATCTTCGCCAGCACGTTCAAGAAACGGAGCCATTTCACTCGCATCCCAACCGCGCGCCATCAATCCATCTTTGGCCTCTGCAGGTGTCGTGGAACGCTTAATTAGCTCGATTACCTGATCAATATTCGCGATGGCCACCGCTAGACCTTCCAGCATGTGACCGCGCTCGCGCGCTTTACGCAACAAATAAACAGTACGGCGTGTGACGACTTCGCGCCGGAAACGCACGAAAGCTTCAATAAGATCTTTAAGATTTAAAATCTTCGGCTGACCATCGTCGAGCGCTACAATGTTCACACCGAAAGTGGTTTGCAGTTGAGTTTGACTGAATAAGTTATTCAGTAGTACATCGCCAGATTCGTTACGTTTTACTTCAATTACAATGCGCATACCGTCTTTATCAGACTCATCGCGCAGCTCACTAATACCTTCTATTTTCTTTTCTTTCACTAACTCAGCAATGCGCTCGATTAACCGCGCCTTGTTAAGCTGATAAGGAATTTCATGAACGATAATAGTTTCACGTCCAGTTTTTTCATCGCGCTCAATTTCCGCTTTTGCGCGTACAATAATACTGCCGCGACCTGTGCGATAAGCCGACAGTATTCCTGCACGGCCATTGATAATCGCCCCCGTGGGGAAATCTGGGCCGGGTATAAACTCCATCAGCTCGTCGATGGTGATATCTGGGTTGTCAATTAACGCCAAGCAACCACGCACGACTTCGCCTAAGTTATGCGGCGGAATATTGGTAGCCATGCCTACCGCAATACCCGAAGCTCCGTTCACTAGCAAGTTCGGAATGCGCGTCGGCATAACCGCGGGAATCATTTCTGTGCCGTCATAGTTAGGCACAAAATCCACGGTTTCTTTGTCTAAATCCGCGAGTAAATCGTGGGCAATTTTCGCCATGCGAATTTCGGTGTAACGCATGGCCGCCGCACGATCACCATCCACCGAACCAAAATTACCTTGACCATCAACCAACATGTAGCGCAATGAGAATGGTTGCGCCATACGAACGATGGTGTCGTAAACAGCCGTATCGCCGTGCGGATGGTACTTACCAATAACATCACCTACCACACGGGCAGATTTTTTATAGGGTTTGTTCCAGTCGTTTTTGAGCTCACTCATTGCAAACAAAACGCGCCTATGTACAGGCTTTAAACCATCGCGCACGTCAGGCAACGCACGCCCTACGATCACGCTCATGGCGTAATCGAGGTAGGATTTTTTCATTTCGTCTTCAATACTTACAGGTAATATTTCTTTGGCGAATTCGACCATGGGAATACGGCGTTCCTTTTTATCAAGGCTTTAGGTTATCAAGGCTTTAGGTTTATCAAGGCTATTAGTTATGTTGATTGCTGATTAACGCAAGCGTTGCTAATGAAGCTAGCAACTTTGCTAAAGGCAGCTATTAAAATGGAAGGCCCAAATGAATAGCCCAAGCAGTAGCACTCAACGCAAAGCGTTTGCCAACGCATTTTGCGGCCTAAATTTAGGTCGCGATCTTACCACAGAGCCACACAGATAAGCACTGTTTAGTATCCCCCGAACTAAGCCCAGGATAGACGCTATTTACTTCAATACCCGCCGTGCTATGGGTACTCAAAACGCTTGAAGACAAAGCAAATAAAACCCGTTTGCGCTTGATGTAAAAAACGTCGCCAATGTTTTGACTGGCGGTGAAAACTTGCCGTTTGAAACTCCGTTCGATGCCGATTTACTGGCAATCACGGCACAGCAATTCAATAACTCATGCAGCTTCTTATTCTATATCTACCTGTTTTTAATGGATATTATTTATGAAATTCACATATGGCATAGTTTTCGCTAACAAGCACTTATTAGCGCAAAATTTATTCAAAGCAGGTGTCCAAATATGCAAGACATGACCATGCAATCAGGCAAAACAACGGCCAGTATTGGCCAGATGCCGGTACTGACTCCCGAACAAGAAGTTGAATCGCGCGCCAAGCTCATTCAAGCGCTGCAAATGACCCTCGAACCCAACGAGGTTTTGAGTATATTTTTTAAACATCTACAAAGTATTATTCCCGTTGGCGGTATCCAGTTTCGCTTTGCAAACAGCACTGATATCACAAAACTCGGGCGCGACGCGCTGCATCATTGCGACTATCGTTTGACAACGGATGAAGGGTATCTTGGTGAAATTATATTTAACCGAGGCAGACGCTTTAACGAAGCAGAGCAGAAACGTTTAGAAATTATCTTAGGTGCATTAATTTATCCGCTGCGCAATGCGCTGAGGTACCAAGCTGCTATGCAAATGGCGCTACTCGATCCGCTTACCGGTATCGGCAATCGCGCCGCACTGGATAATGCTCTACGCCGCGAACTTCAGCTCGCCGAAAGACATCAGCAAGAGCTATCGCTCCTAATGATCGATGTAGACCATTTCAAGCAAATTAATGATCAATACGGTCATTCATGCGGTGACGAGGTCTTGCGGATTATTGCAGCAACTATTGCCAGCGTATGTCGCGAAACAGACATCAGCTTTCGCTACGGCGGCGAGGAATTTGTGGTGTTGTTGCGTAAAACGAATGAAATGGGTGCATGCATTATTGGCGAGCGCTTACGTAGCGAAATCAGCAAAATCGTCATAGAACAGCACGGCCAATGTATTCAACCGCGAGTTAGTGTGGGAGTTAGTACGCGCTCATCAGATCAAAAAGAACACATTAGTCAATTATTTGAACGCGCCGACAAAGCACTTTACCAGGCAAAACTGAGTGGAAGAAATTGT
>JAYWHF010000043.1:0-5185 GCA_043777855.1 Gammaproteobacteria bacterium
CGCGCGAACCACCAAAATCATGCTCTATAATTTTTTTGAAATTAGTTCGCAATAAATTTTTATAAATTATCGAATTTACATTGTAAAAGGTAAACGATAAGTATCCATTTTGCTTCAAATAACTTAATAAAATTGGCAATAAACTTTGAGGCTCTTCCATCCATTCAATAACCGCATGGCACAAAACAACATCAAAACTTTCTTCAGCATCCTGCAATACTTTTGACAAATCCTGAATCGCGCAATGCAAAAGACTAACGCGCTCTTGCAGATTGTTGCGGATCACTTCAACCTTGGCAAGGGAAAGCATTTCTGCTGATATATCGCAAATAACGAGGTCGTGCCCGGCCGCGGCGAATTGTAATGAAAATTGCCCTTGCCCACCGCCAGCATCCAAAATACGCAAGCGTTTTTCCGTCGATCTAACGTCAAACGGCGCAAGCGGAATATGCTCACGAAAATCACGCTGCAAGACCGCTAGGCGAATATCCCCTTTTAAACTCCCATAAACATTTTTTTTAAAGCGCGCCGCCAAACCATCAAAGTTTCTATCGTGATTTTGTGGTTGTTTGGCCATTTTTACTCTGCACTGCCATTGTTTACACATTGAGGGTTGCTAAAACGTCTTTGATTAATTTCAAATTTCTCTTGCACCGCCACTGATATATCGATGCCTAGCTGCTCACACAATTCACTCATGTACATGATCACGTCCGCGACTTCATGTGCAACTTGAATTGTTTTCCCTACCGATAATTGTTGTGAATCAGAAGGTGTCATCCACTGAAACTCTGCCAACAATTCACTGGCTTCCACCGAAATTGCAGCGGCCAAGTTCTTTGGTGTATGGTAAGCTTGCCAGCAGTTTACTGCAGCTATTTCGCGGAATTGACGATTAATCTGGCTGAAATTGACCCACTTATCTTCGCTGATTTGGCGTGACATAAACTATCTCTTACGACGAGTTTTTATGAATGAAACCCTGTGGTTTGTCTATATGATTCGCACAAGTGATGCGCAATTGTACACTGGCATTACCACGGATATGCAACGACGTTGGCATGAGCACCTTTCAGGTAAAGGCGGCGCTCGCTACTTTCGCGCTAAAAAACCCCACGCTATTTGTTTTTTGGAGGAACATCCAGACCGTAGTAGCGCCAGCAAGCGAGAGACAGCAATAAAAAAAATGCCTAAAGCTGAAAAAGAATTACTTGTTGGCAATCTGGAATCTTTGTTTAATCCCGCTCCCTTTATAGCCCCTAGTGTTTGAAAGCACTAGGAGTTAGAAGCCTTAGTGTTTACAAGCCATTTTGCTCAATAATAGCGATCAACCCCTATGACTGAATCGATAACTCGCGAGTCGCAACCGATCAAACGTCAATCCTGTCGCCATTGCTTACGCCCAAAAAATGCCTGCATCTGCCAGCATATTTGTGCAACGAATAATCAAATCTCATTGATTATTCTGCAACACCCTATTGAAATAAATGAACCCAAGAATACGGCTCGCCTACTTCACCTTTGTTTGAAAAACAGTCATATTCATGTTGGCGAACAATTTAGTGATGCATTTTTTTCGCCGCGCGAGCTCAGCGCCGAACCAAATACACAAATCTATGACGTATTACTTTACCCAGAAACGCAGGAAGAAAAATCGCTAGGAATTTTAACCCCCCTGCACCTAGATAGGAACAGCGTCAAGACTGGTGATAAATCGACCAGCACCACACCCACTCGGCTGAGCAACAATATTCGCCTCTGGGTGATAGATGCAACATGGCGTAAAAGCCGCAAGATGCTTTACCTAAACCCTAGCCTGCAAAAAATGCCACGCCTAACACTGATTAACTGCCCAGCTACTATTTACAGCATTCGCAGAGCTCATAGTGAAAATCAGCTTTCAACATTAGAAGCAAGTTGCTACGCTTTAGCGCAGCTTGAGCAAGGTGCAGTGGACTACACTCCAGTACTAAAAACGTTCGCAAATTTTGTCGAACAACAAAAGATGTTTATTCCCAACTCACCTGATATTCAATTCACCCAATCGATGGAACCACTATGAGCCACCCCGCTTTTGAATTTATTCGCAGCCAAACCATTGATGCATTGAAAATACGTGTTGAAGAATATCGCCATAAAGTAACGGGAGCACAACATATTCACCTGGCGGCGGATAACCAGGAAAACGTATTCCTGGTTGCGTTACGCACAGTACCGCACGACTCCACGGGTGTCGCGCACATATTGGAGCACACCGCCCTGTGCGGTAGTGAAAAGTATCCCGTACGCGACCCTTTTTTTATGATGGTTCGCCGTTCTCTCAACACTTTTATGAACGCGTTTACCAGCTCTGATTGGACGGCCTACCCCTTCGCGAGCCAAAACAATAAGGATTTTAATAATTTACTGGACGTATATTTAGATGCCGTTTTTTTCTCCCGATTAGATGAACTGGATTTCGCTCAGGAAGGCCACCGCGTCGAGTTTATGGAAGCGAATGACCCAACAACTGAGCTGGTATTCAAGGGCGTTGTCTTCAATGAGATGAAAGGCGCCATGAGTTCCGTAACCTCGCAAATTTGGCAAAGCCTGTGCAAATACTTGTACGCCACAACAACCTATCATTTTAATAGCGGTGGTGAACCTGAGCACATTCCCGACTTAACCTATGCGCAACTCAAGGATTTTTATCGCGTTCACTATCATCCAAGCAATGCCATCTTCATGACCTATGGCGATATACCTGCTGCCATTCAACAAGAAAAATTCGAAACTCAAGCGCTTTCTCGTTTCGAAAAATCGGATGTGGTAATCAGCGTTGCGGATGAAAAACGCTTCCACGCACCACTTGTGATAGAGGAATTTTATCCAGCCGAAGCAAGCGATGATATCGCACAAAAAAATCATGTCGTTTTTGCATGGCTACTCGGAAAAGCTACAGACCTTGAGCAACGACTTGAAGCCCATTTGCTCGCAAATATTTTATTGGATAACAGTGCCTCACCACTACAGCAAGTATTAGAGACTACCGATTTAGGTCAGGCGCCATCACCCTTGTGCGGGTTGGACGATTCATCGCGAGAAATGGCGTTTGTTTGTGGCCTTGAAGGTTGCGCGTTAGAGAACGTTGATAAGGTTGAGGCCTTAATTTTATCGACCTTACAAAAAATTGCTGATGATGGCGTACCCCTTTCCGAGTTAGAGGCGGCTCTGCATCAATTGGAACTTCATCAACGCGAAGTCGGCGGAGACGGTTACCCCTATGGTTTGCAACTAATATTAACTGGCCTTACGTCGGCAACCCATCGTGGGGACCCAATCGCTTTGTTGGATATGGAAGCCACGCTGAACGAGTTGCACAAAAAAATTCAACAACCTGATTTTATTAAAACGCTGGTCAAGACCCTCTTGCTGGAGAATACCCATCGGGTTCGCCTAACCATGAAGCCCGACACAGGGCTAAGTGCGCGCGTACAACAAGCCGAAATAGCGCGCTTGGCCACAATGAAAGCAGCATTGAGTGACATAGAGAAACAACGCATTATTACCCAAACCCGCGCGCTTCAAGAACGTCAATTGCAACAAGACGATGAAAGTATTTTACCAAAGGTGGGCATCAAAGATATTCCCGAGCATCTGCATTACACCGGCGGCACCCATGAAATATTTAACGGCAATGAATTGCGTGTTTACGCTGCCGGCACTAACGGTTTGGTGTATCAACAAATAACCTGCAAAATGCCTTCATTAACACCCGAACTGCAATCTGTACTGTCGCTCTATTGTTCGTGTATTACAGAGCTCGCGTTGGGAGCAAAAGATTATTTGGCCGTGCAACGTTGGCAGGCAGAAACCGTCGGCTCAATTCGCGCGTTTAGCAGCATTCGCGGCGACGGAGATGATGTGCAAAAAATCAATGCCTACATTACTTTTTCCGCGAAGGCCTTAAGCCGCAATCAATCAGCCATGAGTGAATTATTACAAACCACGTTACAACAAGCACGCTTCGATGAGCACGATAGATTGCATGAACTGGTTACACAAAAACGCGCACGCGCCGAACAAAGTATCACTGGTAATGGTCATAGCTTGGCAATGACTGCCGCAAGCGCTGGAATGAGTCCAGCTGCAAAATTATCGCAGCAGTTAGGTGGCTTGGCAGGTATTGCAGCGCTCAAGAGTTTAGATAACCAATTGACTGAAACGAAAAACCTGCAGAAACTCGCTGCAGATCTTGCAAGCATACATCAATTGGTTTTGGCAGCGCCCAAGCAGTTTTTAGTTGTCGGTGAAGATGAGCAACTCGATACTTATCGCCACACGTTAAGCCACTTTTGGCCAACAGCGAATTTGGACTTGAACAATAGTTTCAAGCCGCTGCTGCTAGAGCCGGTTAAAGAACAGATCAGAGAAGCGTGGATCACTAACACTCAAGTCAATTTTTGTGCCAAGGCCTACGCGACTGTTCCCGCCGACCACCCTGATGCGGCGCCACTTACAGTACTGGGTGGATTTTTACGCAACGGATATTTACATCGCGTTATCCGCGAGCAAGGCGGAGCCTATGGTGGTGGAGCCAGCCAAGACAGCACCATTGCCGCATTCCGTTTTTATTCCTATCGCGATCCTCGCTTAAGTGAAACACTGGCCGACTTTGACGCAGCGTTAATCTGGCTACAGAACACTGAACACACCGAACAATCCTTAGAAGAAGCTATTTTAGGTGTTGTTAGTAGCATCGACAAACCCAGCTCGCCGGCGGGTGAAGCCAAGTCTACCTACCATGCTGAGCTCTTTGGCCGCACTCGCGAAAAACGCGAACAATTTCGTAATCGTGTGGTCAGCACAACCTTGGCAGATTTAACACGAGTAGCCAGTACCTATTTACGCCCTGAGCAGGCGAGCATCGCCGTGGTCAGCAATGCCGCTCAACGAGAAAAGCTTGACGCTATGCAACTAAAAATTTGCAACCTGTAACCCGGATTTAACGGCGTCTTTATAAATTGCTCAGTATGTTGCGCTGAGTACTGAGGCCATTTGTTAACTTAATAATGCCGCCGATATAACTTAACAATGCCACAGATATAAATAGGAGCACTTCAATATTGGAAATACCGGTAGTTATAAGCCATGATATAGACACTAACTACGTGGAATGGCCTGACATAAAGTAATGACTGTGAAC
>JAYWHF010000044.1:0-1856 GCA_043777855.1 Gammaproteobacteria bacterium
GGTACTGTCCGTTTGAAATGCTTCACTCATAAGACCCTTGACCGCTGAACCCGCGATAATTGCCTCGCTTACTTTTGTCCGCACGGTGTAGTCTTGATAAGCAGGCAATGCTATAGCCGCCAAAATACCTATAATCGCGATTACGATCATTAATTCAATGAGGGTAAAGCCTTTTTGTAGAGTCTTTTTCATGATAGTTCTCCAGGGGTTTGATTAGGGTGGTTGCATAACAAATCAACTCAAAAGGTACTTTGCAACCGGTATGCCAAATTGGCGCAAGCCTCTTGTAAAATTCGATGCGTGGCCGCTTTTGCAAATCAATAACCCTCGGTAAACCCAGAATCCAAAAGGGTTTCACGAGCCATAAACCGGTTTGCTCACACAATAATTCGGTTAAAAACCGGCCATACTTTTTTATAAGTTGATCACACTTTTCACGTGACACACACGCCACTAATGACAAAACTTTGCAGTAAGTGACAATTTTCGTCAAAGCAGCGTTATTTAAGCAACTGCAAGTAAATAATTTTAAAATCTGGCAACCCGACTATACTTAGAATTTCTTGGGCAACACATAATGGTAGAAATTACAGTGAGTTATCCTATAGAGTTGCGGTACTATTTAAGCGGTACTATCTAAGCGGTACTATCTAACTAAGAACTCTAACTAAGAACTTCATTCATTAACTTTATCCATGAATTTATTTGGGCTCATATTCAATGAATAGCACCACGCATTTAAATGGCCTAGCCCGGCGCCTTGTAGCCGACAACCTGCTTGACCCTGAGCTGGCGCGCAAAGCCCTGAGCCAAGCGACTAAGGAGAAAGTACCCTTTGTCCAACACCTAGTGGCTCATTCAATGTTGGATGCGCGAACAATTGCGCGCGTTGCCTCTGAAGAATTTGGCGCCCCGCTATTCGATTTAGATTCACTGAATAGAGAAAGCATCCCTGAGAAGCTAGTGGATGAGAAACTGATTCGCAAGCACCACGCACTCCCCATTCTGAAACGCGGTACACGGTTATTTTTAGCCGTCGCGGACCCCACCGATTTACACGCGCTCGACGAAATCAAGTTCAACACCGGCTTAAATACCGATGCCATACTGGTCGAAGCCGATAAGCTTGCGACCGCCATCGACAAATTTTTAACAGCGCAAGACAACTTGGGTGCAGCACTAGGCGATTTTGAAGATTCGGATTTAGACGGCGAAATACAAACCGTTGACCCCAACGCAAAAACCGACGACGGAGGTAGCGAAGCCGACGAGGCGCCCATTGTTAAGTATATTAATAAAGTATTACTCGATGCGATCAGAGGTGGGGCTTCGGATATTCACTTTGAGCCTTACGAAAAATCTTACCGCGTGCGTTTTCGCACTGACGGTATTTTGCAGGAAGTCGCAAAGCCTCCAGTCAACCTCGCTGGGCGTATGGCCGCGCGTTTAAAAGTCATGTCGCAAATGGACATTTCTGAACGGCGCTTACCACAGGACGGCCGGATAAAACTAAAGGTCTCCAAAAGCCGCGCCATTGATTTTCGGGTAAACAGCCTGCCCACCTTGTTTGGCGAGAAAATTGTATTGCGTATTTTGGACCCCGCGGCCGCTAAACTGGGGATCGATGCCCTCGGCTATGAGGATTACCAAAAGAAACTTTACTTGGATGCTCTGGCGCAATCGCAAGGCATGATTCTAGTCACCGGCCCTACGGGTAGCGGTAAAACCGTGTCGCTCTATACTGGTTTGAATATACTAAATACCCCCGAACTCAATATTTCTACTGCTGAAGATCCGGTTGAAATTAACCTTGAGGGCATTAATCAGGTACAGATGCACACCAAAATCGGCTTCAC
>JAYWHF010000045.1:0-1855 GCA_043777855.1 Gammaproteobacteria bacterium
TCTTCGATAAACTCGATTAAGCCTTCAAACATTTTCGTTTTGCTTGGAAAATGTCTATACAAAGCCGCTTCAGAAAATCCCACAGTTTTTGCTAAGGCCGCCGTAGTAATCCGCTCGCCTGGGTTTTCTTCTAGCATTTTTGCTAGCGCTGCCAGAACTTGCTGACGCCGTGAAGTTTTAATTCCTGCTTTGTTCATTGCTAGACACCAGAGGCTATGATTTCTGTAACCAGCTACCTATCATTTATTAATCTATAATGTTGAAAATCTTATTTCTTGCTCTTGTTGGTAATTAATGTGCCCACACCTGCATCCGTAAAAATTTCTAATAATACGGCGTGATCAACACGACCATCAATAATATGGGCGCTCGTAACGCCACCCTTTACCGCGTCTAACGCACAAGCTATTTTCGGTAGCATGCCGCCATAAATAGTTCCGTCGGCAATTAGGCCGTCTACTTGTGTTGTACTAAGCCCCGTCAACACATTACCTTGTTTGTCTTGCAAGCCTGCAACATTAGTGAGCAGCATTAACTTCTCGGCGCGTAATACTTCCGCAATTTTACCGGCTACTAGGTCTGCATTGATATTGTATGATGCGCCATCCTCGCCGACCCCAATCGGCGCAATAACAGGAATGAAATCGCTGTTAAGGAGCATGTTAATGACAGCTGTGTTTACGCCGGACACTTCGCCAACGTGCCCTATATCGACAATTTCGGGCGCGAGCATTTCTGGTGTTTTGTGAGTTACCGTTAATTTGCGCGCGCGAATTAGCTGCCCATCTTTGCCGGTAAGGCCAATAGCCTGGCCACCATTTCGATTTATCAAACTAACAATTTGTTTGTTTACAGTGCCGCCCAGAACCATTTCAACGATATCCATGGTTGCACCATCAGTCACTCGCATTCCGCTGACAAATTCAGACTTTATATTTAATTTTTTAAGGAGATCATCGATTTGCGGCCCGCCTCCATGGACCACGACGGGATTCATGCCTACCAGTTTCATCAACACAATATCGCGCGCAAAACTATTTTGCAGCGCCTCATCAACCATGGCATTTCCGCCGAATTTCACCACTATCGTTTTTCCGGTGAAGCGTTGAATATAAGGCAGGGCTTCGGTTAATACTGTGGCGACATTCATCGCTGATTCACGACTAAGAGACATAGATTTTCCTGTAAATATAACGTTGATTCTAATAGATATTAAAAATGTAGTGTAAGAGTGCTGTCTACCCGCAAGAGTTCGCGTTTAAACACCTGTTTAATAACGTCGAGAGCTTCTGGGCTTTCTGCTTCAAAACGCAGAGTGAGTGCGGGAGACGTATTCGAGGCACGAACGAGCCCCCAGCCTTTGCTATAGTCGACGCGAACGCCATCGATGAGAGTTACGTTTCCGTTTTTAAATTCACCTTTGTCGGCAATTTTTTTCACTAGGTCAAATTTCAAGTTGTCTGGCACGGCAATTTTTATTTCAGGCGTGGTGAACAATGGAGGAAAAGCCGCAAAGATGTCGTCAATTTTTTGATCGCGTAAAGTAATAATTTCTAGTAGCCGTGCCATTGCATACAACCCGTCATCAAATCCATACCAACGATCTTTAATAAAAATGTGACCAGAATATTCACCACCAATCAGCGCGCCTGTTTCCACCATCTTAGCCTTCATGGGCGAGTGGCCTGTTTTCCACATAATTGGCCTGCCACCATAGCCACTAATAACTTGATTCAGTTGGCGCGAACACTTTACATCAAATAATACATCTGCACCGGGATTGCGCGCTAAGATATCTTTTGCAAATAGCATTAATAGTCGATCGGGCCAGATAATTTCTCCTTTTGGTGTTACC
>JAYWHF010000046.1:0-5167 GCA_043777855.1 Gammaproteobacteria bacterium
CCTGGAGCAAGACGATGTATGGCGCACCCACACCACGATTTTTGCGCAACCGTTTTTAGGCGCAGCCTCAAGTACAACAGGTACGACGATCGGCAGCGATTTACGAAATTCCAAAGATCAGGCGCGGGAGCTTAGCTACGTTAAATTCATCGGCAGTGATTTTGGCGATTTGCTAGGCGGTTCTTTGGATATAGTTGATCAGGTGCAGCTGACGGTTTCAGAGCAACACTGGCGCGAAGAAGCACTGCGGATTCGCAGCAATGGTCAACTATCCTCAGAAGGAAATAGTGCAACTTTCAAAGAATTTGCGTGGCGATTCATAAATATTGTTGCTAGAGCATTAGTATCACTAGGACAACGTCCCGACTACAACAATATTCTCAAATACGTGACGGATATTGAACCGTTGTTTTGCGAATACATGGATTGGTGGCTACCAAAAAACGCCGAACGAGGTTGGCTGGAGGACATTAACGATTTAACTCATGAGGTTGAGAAACAATACCGAGTAAACCCTAAAGCTGCAAAGTATTCAAAACCTCGAACAGAGGCTTTAAAGCGATACATCGAGCAAGCCGACGTATCAGACACAATCGTATTAGGTTTGTTATCTGCGTTACGGTATGACAAAACATATTTTGACAAAATTGTCGCATCACTTCTCCCCCTATTAGAAAAGTTAACGACTGGTAAAGCTGCAGAACTTATAGCCCCGAACTATTTTGACGCTAACGACGACCGCCCCATTTTCGACTGGATGCAAATAATTAGAAAAAAAGGCATTGTCTATATTGGATTAGACTCGCTGACGGATAAGGAGGTAGGTGGCGTCGTGGGAAATTCGATGTTAGCGGATATAACGTCGACCTTGGGTTGGATATACAAGCACGGGGTCGAACACGGCATGTTGAACGGTAAAGCAAATGTACTTCCAAAAATATTTCTCCATGCCGATGAAATAAACGATGTAATGGGAGATGAGTTCTTGCCACTCGTCAATAAAGGTGGCGGTGCGGGGTTGAATATTACTGCGTATACACAATCCAGAAGCGATATTGAAGCGAAGATGGGCAGTGCGGCGAAGGCTAGACAAGTGGAGGGTAATTTCAACAATTTAATCATGCTTAGAGTAAAAGAAAAAACGACTGCACAATTGCTAACAGACCAACTGCCGGAAGTGCAGATAAAAACCCTATCATCGGTTTCTGGTGCAAACGACTCTTCGGATACGTCAAGTAGTGTGGATTTTACGTCAGCGATACAGGATCATATTATAAAAGTAAATGTACCTATGCTCGATCCAAGTCATATTACGTCATTGCCGAAAGGCCAAGCTTTTTGTTTGCTGGATGGTGGACAACTTTGGAAGGTTAGATTTCCATTGCCCGTTGAAGATGAAACTGATCTACCCGGCAACATTAAGGAAATGGTGACAGAAATGAAGAAAAATTATCACACAGCTGACTCATGGTGGGAGTGATATGGCCGAACCAGAGAACAATAAAAGCGATAGACCATCAAAGCCGGTTGGAATTATCGCGAAAATGGTAGATTTAATTTTCAAAATAATCGGCATACTGGTGCTGTCGGCAATCTTTGCAATCATTATCGAGTGGATTGGAATCACCTACTATTATCCAGGTGAAAACTATAAACATTCAGAGAAAATGTTGATGATGGAAATAGGGTACTTGAGCGGGAACCTGGGCGAAAATTCTATGAATAGTGGAGCAATTCAAATTGCCAGTAACAAGGTAAGCCAGGTTGTAAGATTTCTGTTTTTAGATAGTCGAATTATTGAAAAGTTGGGCGCAGCTAAAGAAGAGAAGTCGAATGACAGTGATCATGTTCGATTTTTTAAAGGACTAATAAAAAAATACTATAATTATTTGATGTCTGCCATATACGTATTAATAGTGTTTTTTATCCGGCTATCAATATTGGTACTATCTATTCCGATATTCGCATTATTCGGTTTGGTCGGTGTCTCTGATGGCCTTATGCAACGGGATTTGCGGCGGTGGTCTGGAGGAAATGAATCGAGTTATGTTTACCATTGGGCCAAACGATTTGCATATCCCGTTCTTATCATTTGTGGAGTAGTGTATTTAGTAACACCTAAAAGCATTCATCCAAATTATATCATCACTCCATTTGCAGTCCTTTTCGGACTGATCCTATTAGTAATGGCAAGTAAGTTCAAAAAATATCTATAACAGATAACTCCTCAAAAAATGGGCCGCATCGCGGCCTTTTTTTATGCCTTTTTCTAAAGAATAGGTCATCTTTGTATGATCCAATAACTGCATTCTTGCGCGACAAAATTTGATTAAATTACCCTGCAATAAAAAACAAAATTAAATTACGAGTACTTCAATGAGAATTAAATTATTTTTTCTGTTGGTTAGCATGCTTGGATATTCGGCATTAGCGAGTGCCGACGTATGGGCAGAGCGGGAAGCACTCGCAAAAATTGAAACTGAACTAGCAGCGTTAGAGGAGTTAGTACTAACGGCAAAAAACCATAGCAATGACTCTGATCGAACCACGTTTAATTACCAAATTTTGTTGGACGATATAAAGAAAATTCGTTCAGGAATTTCACATCATTTAACGGTACCGATGGAGCCAGTGCTTCCAAATTCAATTGATGCTCTTTCTGCAAATTACACCGAGCATCAATTGTGAATGCTGCCCAAAATGCTGCATTTCTTGAGGGGACGGGAGGGAATTTCAGTGCAAGCCAACTCCTTTTTTCCATTCAGGCGATCGGAGCAACGGTAGTTCTATTGTATGCGGTGTGGATATTCTACATGGCTTACAACAACTGGGGTGAAGGAATAATCAAACCAAAAGACATGCTCACAATATGGGCGAGATGTGTCTTTGTGATGATGGTATTGCTTTATCTTATTATTCGTTAGCGTTAAATCACAGCGTAAATAGAGGTCTTTCCAATGAAGCAAAATTTTAAAAATCTTAAAGAAAATGTCACTAAAAAAATGCAAGTAGTTTCAACGATGTTTCTACTAGCGGCAACAAATGTACATGCGGCATTACCAGATACTGCTGATCCTTCAAACGCGGCAGCGGAAGGTGATTATATTGGACTTATGAAAGGCTATGCCTATGACATTCTCATTGTAGTAGGTCTCGTTATTGGATGTCTGTGTTTCACCGCTGTAGCACGAAATTGCCTCACTGTGTACAGCGAAATTTCAACGGGCAAGAAGACATGGAGCGATATGGGCATGCACGGAATGATGGGAGTATTACTTCTCGTATTTGTCATTTATCTGCTAACAGAAGCATCAACGATTATTTTCTAATGAAAGAAGGAATGAACAAAAGAGAAATTGAGTTTATCCCAGACAGGCTCATTGAAGAGCCTGTCGTCTTTCGCGGACTTAACGACACAGAGGTTGTGGCGATCATCATTGGATCGATAATTTTTTGGATACCGGTATCCGTTCTTGCACTTCTTCCATTTGGTTTCGCACTGTTTGGTGTTGCTGTAGGTAGTGGGTTGGCCATACTCACATTAGTACTCGTTGGCAACTACTTTAAAGTATTAAAGAGACGTATGCCTGATGGATTGCATATTGTGTATTTGAAAAAAAAAGCACAACAAAAAATATCTTTTGTTAATTTTGGTTACATTGAGACTACTCAGAGTTGGGATATTACTCGAGACGTTCCAGTTAAGAAAATATAGATATCACTACTGGAGTGAGGTAGATGACAGTTAAAAAAGCTTTAGATGGTCGCGATGCTCACATAATCACGTTGCGTACGGTAATTTTTTTTATTGCGGTGGGATGGCTAAGCACAATCTATGGCTGGAAAGAGGCGCCGAAACGCATCAAGGTGGATATTCCGCCAGATTTGCGTACTGGTTCGACTCGGGGAATTAACGAGAGGCACCCTTTCAATATATATGCATTTGGCCTTTACATATTTCAGCAGATGAACAACTGGCCTGTAGAAGGTGTAGCCGACTACAAAAAGCAAATATCACGTCTCAGTTGTTATGTAACTCCACGATTTAAGGGAGAGCTGGAACGTGACTATGAACGAAGAATAAAGCAGCACGAACTCAATAGGACCCGTGCGCTACAGGAAATGCCTGATCGACCTTACAACGAAAAGCGTGTGTACACAGAGTCAGCGGATTCCTGGATTTCTTTTTATGACGTCAATATTAAAGAAACATTTAGATCTGAACTCGTTAAAGATATTTTCGTGCGATATCCAGTGCGCATTGTAAAGTGGGATGTAGATCCGGAATGCAACTTGTGGGGTTTAGCGTTAGATGGTTTCTATAGAAATCCAAAGCGACTTGAAGGCAACCAACAAGAAAATGAAAATGTGCAAGACACCGACGAAAAGAATGAAAAAATACACGGCACCAATAGGAAAGAGGCAATCAATGATTAAGAAATTAAAGCAAATTTCTTTTGCCGTTCTAATGATATTAATTTGTTCCCAATCAAACGCAACAGAAATAATTCATTACGATAATCTACCGGTTACGATTGAATTGCGTGAAGGTCAAGAAAGAAGTATTCAATTTGGTGATTTTGTCTCCGTAGGATTAACTAAGGGGCAGCTAGCCAAGAATTTGTTTCGAGTACAATCTGCACAAGGTGCCATTCACATTTTACCTAGATCGAGCTTTGATAAACAGAGAGTGCAGGTAAAACGTATTTCTGATGGAAAGGTTATTCTTCTGGATTTGGTCGCTGTAAAAGCTGAGGCTACTGCAAAACCGTTAGAAGATATCAAGCTAATGTTGGAGTCAGAAAATGTTTTATCCAACACGGCTAATCGTGAAGATCTTTCTGATGAAGACGTTAATGAAAGACTTTCATCAATATCACCGGTCGATTTAACGCGGTTTGCTTCACAACGCTTATATGGGCCAAGTAGATTACACAATGATGTTCCGGGAGCTGTCGAGACTACCTTGGGGGTGAAGGGAGCGATACGGCTATTCAAAGGAGGCAATAAATTAACTACATATGCACATGCAATTGTTGCTTACCAGGGAGGTGGCTATTATCTGGCTGGCATTCATATTAAAAAGGCGGATTCAACTGCGAAGTGCATAACTCAACCCGCATAGAAAAAGAGATCAGCTACCTGTAAGCTCGTCGCTTTTTCTCCG
>JAYWHF010000047.1:0-1849 GCA_043777855.1 Gammaproteobacteria bacterium
CCGGTGTAACACCGGATGAACCTCCGCCACCGCCACCGCAGGCTGTCAAAATGCTCAAAACCGAACAGGCGAGCAATATATTCTTCACAGACATGTGCATATCCTCTTTTTCATGCTTAAGGAAACTTCGGCCATTCCAATAAAGTAGTGGTTGCGAGCTTTCCAACGGAGTGTTGTTTCTTGACCTAATAGTCGTAATTACGCTAATTATTCTTTTGGCTGATGCTTTAACGCAAAACCTTCAATGTGGTTGACAGCGCTGTTAACAATTATTTCTTGCAATGGTTGTTAGGCTTTCCACTATGTTCAGACTGGCGCTTATTTAATCAGAAATCTTCTCATCTCTGTTGTTTGTGAAAAGTGGGAGGGGTGTTTTTTTGGCGTTTTGTGTGTTGCATCTCGCTAGCTATTTTGGCGGCTGTGCCAAACGTTCTACTTTTTTAAGGGAATCAGTAAATGCTCCAAGCCATTGAGTTTTATTTCGTACAGAAACTGCAGTTGCTCGCCCAGTTTTCCTTTTGGGAAACCTTGGCCGTAAAACCAGACTAAATAAGGTTCTGGTAAATCCATTAGCAGGCGGCCTTGGTATTTACCAAAAGGCATCTTGGTATTGGCGAGCTCAAGCAATATCCTGCTGTCAGGAATGGCGTTATCCATCTTACCCTCCCGCAAGTTTCACGGTATGACCGCGCTTTTCCAATTCACTTTTAATCTTGTCGCGCTGGTCACCCTGAATTTCAATAACACCTTCTTTAACGGAACCCCCTACGCCGCAAATTTGTTTCAGCTGCTTTGCGATATTTTTCAATTCGGTTTCATCAAACAAAAGGCCTGAAATAGTAGTCACATCTTTACCGTTGCGGCCCGCGGTTTCGCGTTTAATTCTTACTATCCCATCGCCTTTCGGTGCGAAATCGTCTGGCGCTTTTTGCGCTTTAATCCGTCCGGTTTCGGTAGAGTACACAAGGCGCGTAGTTGCGGATGGATTAATAATGTTGCGGGTCATGAGGTTTCTCGTTACTCATTCGATAACACAAATGTTTGTTCATGCTATGTAAAAGTGACTAGCGATGCAATTCAATTAATACCGAGATGTGTTTTAGCCTTGCTAGAATGGCGCCGACAGCGAGAGTGTATTCTGAAATCCGAAAGTTGGAGGTTGTTTGGGTTTTGTTAATCTTGATTAGGAGCTGGGGTTTGGTGCCGCGACTAATCCCATGAGCAGAACCTTTTTATTGATGCTATTTATAACCTGTTGGAGAGTTAGTGTTATGAACGTGAGTGACAATTCGCTAGAATTTGCCGAGAGCCTAATTGATTTACAAACTCGGCTGGCCTACCAAGAGGACACGCTTGCGCACTTGGATGGGGTAGTAACGCAACAAGATGCCCTTATCATTCAGTTGCAACAGCAGGTTAAGTTGCTGGCAAAGCGGTTGGACGAAAGCCTATTTGTGCGGCAACAAGAGGGTGATGCAGAGGTTAGTGAGCGTCCTCCGCATTACTAATTCGCGGCCCAATCTTGCGCTACTGGTTCGCGGCCCGATTTTGCGCTACTGGTTCGCGCTTCTGTGGTGGCGCTAGTATTGTGGGGCAAGAGTTTCCGCGCGTTGATCGCCTTCGCGCACCCATTTATGCACCCTTTTGTTGCGCCTTTTGTTGCGCCCTCTTGATACGCTCTGGGCTTGCCAAAGGCTTGCGTCATTAATAACTGAAAATCAATGCGTCACTTCTGAAATCTTGGCTAAACTCAGGGATAACCCAGTGATTTTTGAGCCTGATGTTAAGCCATGCTAGACCCAAAACCGCACTTTGATAGTTCGTCCGAGCTGGATTCTCTTCAGTTGCG
>JAYWHF010000048.1:0-5160 GCA_043777855.1 Gammaproteobacteria bacterium
CCACAACCGCAACCTTTGCTGTGCATATACTCACGTTTCGCTTTTTGTTCTGCACGATAATCCGGCGTAGAAAATACCGGCTCATGCATGGCTTTTTCATTCCGGGAGTGCGCCGCGCGATTATCAGCCTTCATCGACTGAAATTCAGGCGCTAACATAATCACCCTCCCCGACAGCCCATTGCAGGTTGGACATGCAGCGGGTTTACTTGACTCACTCAATGACGCTAGCTCGTGAAAGAGCCCATGAGTTGCACATTTGTAATCGTAGACTGGCATAACAAATCCTCTTTCATTCTTCGCGTCTAAATGGCAGCAACATAACTTACTTATCTTTCGACAATGGAATATCAAAACCAGGAGCCACTTTTTTGCTGGGGCCATCCGCACTTGGGTTTACATCGAAATCAAAAATATCCGTTGGTAGCCACAGTGTTGCACAGGCGTTGGGAATATCAACAACACCGCTGATATGGCCTTGCACAGGTGCGCAACCGAGAATTGCATAAGCTTGCGCTTTGCTGTAGCCAAATTTTGTCAAATAGTTGATCGCATTTAAACAGGCCTGACGATAGGCGACGTGTACATCAAGATAATGTTGCTCGCCATACTCATCAACAGAAATACCCTCAAAAATTAAATAGTCATCATATTTTGGCGTGATTGGGCTAGGTTTAAAGATCGGATTCTTAATCGCATACTTTGCCATCCCCTCTTTAATTAAACTGACTCGCAAGTGAATCCAACCCGCCATTTCAATCGCGCCGCAAAACGTAATTTCACCGTCACCCTGACTGAAATGTAAATCACCAACTGAAAGCCCACCACCTTTTACATAAACTGGGAAATAAATTTTTGAACCACGTGATAAATCTTTAATATCGCAATTGCCACCGTGCTCCCGTGGCGGAACTGTTCGCGCTCCCTCGGCAGCGGCAATTTTTGCAGCATCTGGTTTCATGCGCCCCATATGTGCTGTCTCGGCGTAAGGTAAAGTGGCAAGAGCGGGCACGCGTTCAGGCTCAGTGTCGTACAATTCTTTTTCCCGCGTGTTCCACTCCATCAACATTTCTTTAGATGGTAAACAGCCAATTAAACCCGGATGAATTAAGCCTGCAAATTCCACGTTGGGCACGTGGCGAGAACTGGTGAACATGCCTTTAAAATCCCAAATAGACTTTTGTGCTTCTGGAAAATGTTCTGTTAAAAAACCACCACCATTTTGCTTAGAAAAAAATCCATTAAAACCCCACTGACTTTCTTCGAAGGCGCCTATATCTAAAATATCAACCACCAATAAATCGCCCGGCTCTGCGCCATCGACACCCACCGGGCCAGAAAGAAAATGTACCTGGGATAAATCTACATCGCGCACATCATCTGCGCTGTTACTGTTGGCAATTTGGCCGCCTGTCCAGTCATAGCACTCGATAATAAAATCGTCACCCGGCTTTACAGTTTTAACCATAGGGATATCAGGGTGCCAGCGGTTGTGAATCATGTCATTTTCGTAAGGCGATTTTTTTAAATCTATTTTGATAATCGTTTCGGCCATGGTATGCCTCCTACTGAGAGTGAACTAAGTCAATCGCGACGAGTTTCGTCATTCACTTCACTCGTCGTAACAGTAGTATCAGTTTCCCGCGAACAGGCAGCCATACGACAAACGGCCAACATGTCTAGGTTATTTGACGTATAGACGTTAAGCCGACAATTAAAAGACTACATAAGCTACAGAAGCGCTGACGTGTGGCTACTGGGATGGCCATAAGTACACCCTGAAATAGCGGGAGATCTGATGCGGATAAAACGGCAAGTGCAATACTAGAAACTTATAAACGTGGATTCCGACGAAAATACAAAATTGTAACGCGCTTCACAGGCCCAGCAGGTTAAGGTGGCGTTAAGGGAAGAAATGTTTACACTGCGGCGTCCATTGAACCAATGGCTTTTCAACACAGAGAGGTTTTAATCCTATGAATAAATCAATGATCGTTGGCATAGTACTGGGAGTAGGCATTGCGAGCGTAGGCGGAGCAGTTGCTAGCTATCAATTTCTGAAAGAGCCTACTCACGCCGCGGTGCTTAAAACTGTCGCCGTCACCAAAAAAATTAAAGTACCGCACGAAGAGTGTCACGACGAAACAGTGGTCCATCAAAAAGCAGTGCAAGATAAAAATCGAGTTGCTGGTAAAGTTGTGGGTGGTTTACTGGGTGGCGTTCTCGGCCACCAAGTTGGTGGTGGAAACGGTAAAAAAGCGGCGACAGTTCTAGGTGCAGTTGCCGGTGGCTATGCAGGTGACCGCGTGCAGAACAACATGCAAAAAAGCGATACATATACAACCGTTGAGAAACGTTGCAATACCACCTATGAAACTCGTGAAGATATAACCGGCTACGATGTGACCTACCGTTTGAAGGATAAAGAATCTGTGGTGAGAATGTCGTATGACCCAGGCGAAAAAATTCCGTTGGAAAATGGCAAGTTGGTTTTAGCTCAAGCAAAATAATATTTTTATGTGCAATTCTCTAGCTTCCATGACGGCACTAGAGAATTATTCAGCCTTCTCACTGACCAAAAATACATTCTGCAAATAAAAAAATTTAACAAGCACCGACTGCTCGCACCTGTTAAATTTACATTCGGACCGAATTAAAACGTCGTTACACCTAAGCCTTACTTGGGCAATATAACCGCATCTATAACGTGAATCACCCCATTGCTCGTTTTAACGTCGGTAGTGGTGACCTGCGCTCCATCAACATAAACTTTGCCATCTTTTACTTTAATGGTAACGGATTGGCCCTGAACAGTTTTAGCGCTGTCGAGCTTTACAACATCAGCGGCCATCACTTTACCCGCAACAACATGATAAGTAAGTACGTTAGCCAAAGCTGCTTTGTCAGCAAGTAATGCGTTGAGCGTATCGGCCGGTACAGCCGCAAATGCTGCATCGGTAGGCGCGAACACAGTGAAAGGGCCCTTACCTTTTAAAGTATCCACCAACCCCGCCGTTTGTATAGCGGTCACTAGCGTTTTGAAACTACCGTTCGCAATTGCCGTATCAACGATATCTTTTTTTCCATAATTTCCGGCTACCGCAAATGCCGAAAACACGAATGACAATATGCCCACATTCATAGCGTATAAAATTTTGTTCATATTAAAGACCTCTCAAATGGATAAAATAACATAAAATATAGCCCTGACGCGAATGATCTCACAGATCAAAAAAATATAGATGTCCCGAGACCTGATACGACGAATTCAAAATTTGGATTAGATTGATGATAAAATGAAAATCTACACGGGCTTCACTAGTTTTTTTGTTATGGTTATGCGAAATTATTTTATGTAACAAAACCATAATACTGCAAAACTTATCCATGAAGTAAGTGATCCATTTGTTGACGCACACGTATCACCAACTAGGATTGTTAGACCGCAACCAAAGGAATGCTAACCTAGCTATGCAGATGTTGAACGTGGCGCAGTAGTGAGAAAATCGAGCAAAAAACTTGAGCAACAAAAAATGTCACACATTTAAAGAATGTGTAATGCTTTCAAGACTGGCAATTCTTTATCCGCAAAAAATTGAGCCTGCGCACCGAGCTCGCTGATATTTTCCTCAGATGTTTCTAACGTAATGCCATTTTTAATAATTTTCTGACCTTGAATATCTAGAATATGCCAAACAAATTCTGCCCAATCGACTGCGTAATTTGCCCAAAACCTACACCCTTGTCTTTAACCGCCAACTCAATTTGACCGAGTGTTTTAGGTGTGTAGTCGGCGAGGGCATCAAGAATGGGGTTATAAATAGAGGCCTGCATGCTAGCCTCACCAATACCTGCTCTAATTTTTAAACTTATCCCTCCACGAGGGCTCAACAAAATAACTTTTAATGCACGAAAAATTTCTGTTCGCTCAAGCACGCTAAGCCTTCTTGCACCTTTCACCCAATAGTCCTTACGGAACTGCTGATTCATCATAAAATCTCGCACCGTTTCGCGAAACATCACATCCGGTAAGTGTAACGCTACGCGCGGATGGAAAGATTACTAAACGGAAAGAAACGAAGCCACCTTGGCCTCATCGACTGATGACCGCAACTCCTCGTGTACTATTTCGCCTTTTTCAATCACTAAAATTCTGTCCGCAATATCTAAGGCAAAACTCAGCACTTGCTCTGAAACAATAATTGACAAACCACGCTTGTCGCGAATGGCTTTCAAGGTTCGCCCCATTTCCCGAATGATTGAAGGCTGAATGCCTTCCGTAGGCTCATCGAGCAATAACATTTTAGGGTCGCTTGCCAAGGCGCGCGCTATGGCTAGCTGTTGTTGTTGGCCACCCGATAAATTTCCACCGCGCCGATGGCGCATTTCGTACAAAACAGGAAACATCTCGTAGAGTTCTTGGGGCACCAACTTTTTCTTAGTAGCCGTCAAACCCGTTTCAATATTTTCTTTAACGGTCATGCTGGAAAAGATCATGCGGCCTTGAGGCACAAAGCCAAACCCACTCTCAACGCGTTGATAACTTTTACATTGACTGACTTCTTTTTCATTAATTTTCACACTACCATTTGAACAAGGAATAACACCCATGAGCGATTTCATCAGTGTGGTTTTGCCCATGCCATTGCGTCCCATAATAGCGACAATCTCGTTCGGTTTTACGGTGAAATTTAACCCGTGTAAAACTTCACTTTGTCCGTAGCACACGCGATAATCAGAAACAGCAAGCATGGCAATACCTCAAATTTAAAAAACGTTTCAGTGGTAGTGATGAGTTATTAGCAGGACACAAATAAAGAAAACTGTTTGATTAAAAACCGTATGAGGCATGGATGCCGGTTCGAGCCTACAAGGAAGTATTTACGGCGTTTTTTAAATTGAACAGTATTCTTTACAAGTGACTAGTTAGTGCATTATTGAAACCTCTAATGCCCCAAATAGACTTCAATCACATTGGGATCAGCTTTTACTTTATCGATCGAACCTTCAGCCAGAATTTTTCCTTGGTGCAACACGGTTACCCTGTCCGCTATTTTTGCAACAAACTGCATATCGTGCTCAATAACGATAACCGAACGGTCTTTCGTAATACGCCGTAAAAGTTCAGCGGTTTGTTGCCGTTCACCAACAGACATGCCTG
>JAYWHF010000049.1:0-5159 GCA_043777855.1 Gammaproteobacteria bacterium
CACAAGCCAGCGCTTTGGATAACACCGTCGTCGTCTGTGCATCACATGACTTACCCTTTGCGCTAGCGCGCTTTTGCGGCGCGGAAGGCTTGAACAATGTTATTCCTGCTTCGGCGTTCCGCTCTAACTTTGCTGCTGACTTCGGGGTGAAGATGGTTGACGGCCCATTAGCCGGTCTGACCGCTCGCGCTGTGGTTGTTTTAGGTACCGACGGCAAGGTGCTGCACACAGAATTAGTCAGTGAGATAGCCAACGAACCCAATTATGATGCCGCGTTAAAAGCCTTAGCTTAATTCACTCCAGTTAAACAATGCCGACCTAAACCCTCGGCATTTTTTTGCAAAACCATTTATTTATTAGCGCATCTATCCCCTGCCACACTTCAAACCTCTTTTTCTTTTTAACATAATAATAGCCATGCATTCCCGCTATATTTTTGACGAAATAGATGATCTTTTCTAACAACTAACTACCATCGCCATTTAAATGGCTTTCCAAAAAAAATTTCTGCCCGAATACAAAAAATCGTTTGCATCGCTTAATGGATAAGTATTTTGCAAACGGTTATTGCAGATGTTTATAGCCGCCAGAGCGAGCAAACTAAATTTGCATAACGAGACCAAAAGTCAACCCATTCAAAAAGTGTCAGCTATGGTTTAAGGAAATTGCTCGATCACTCGAAGGATACTTATGAAAAAAATCCATTTAATAATTTGGCCAATCGTTTTCTGCAGCCTAAGTACATTTGCCAACCGCCCCAATATCAATGCAGGATCTAGCACTACGACTGGGCCCAGCTCCAACAATTATTCTCTTTCTTCAGGCTCCTACAATCCTGCGATGGGAGCGTTAATGGTTAAAGATCCTGAACACTGGCGGCTCGGCTATTTACCCACCATCTCTACCGAAATAGAACTCGGTAATGTGGGAAATTTTTCTGACGATTTGGATGAGTTAATCGATATTGTTGATGATCCATCGTTAGCGAAAGACTCTGTCGATGCAACGCTAGATCGGTTTAACACTGTTCTCGTTGCTATGGGAAAGGACGGTTACGTAAAAAATAACAGCCTTGTCAGTATTCCATTGTTCTACCGCAGTGATTTATTAGGCGGTGCTATTAGCGTTGACCTTAACTACGAAGTTCAGGTAGCGGCGCGCATACTCAATGATGTACTTTCATTTAATCAGCAAAATACAACCTTCACGACCAATACCTCAGTCTATTTAAAAAGCGGCTTAGAAAAAGATTTTAGTATTGCCTATAGCCGTTCAATTTTGGAGGAGAAAGCATTTGTGCGATCAGGCGTTTTGTACGGAGGCGTGAGACTCTCCGCCGTAAATTTACAGCTGAGTAAACAAGTCATTTGGATTGAGGGTGTCAAAAATAAAGAGCTGAAGGATATTGTTACCGATGAATACGACCAAAACTTAACATCAACAAATGGATTTAGCGTGGACGCTGGGCTGGTATGGGAATCTCCACGATATCGCCTAGGTTTAACCGTCACGAATCTTAACGGCGCAAGTTTTGATTACAACCGAGTAGGTCAAGATTGTGACCAAGCGATTTCTGGTTCAACTGAATCGGACAATTGCAATATCGCTACTTATTTTATAGAAACAAAAGGTGTACTTAAGGCGAAAGAGGTACATAAAAAACATGCCTTAATGAGCGTGGATGGTTTATACAAAATGACTGAGAAATGGCGAATCATGGGATCGGCTGATCTTGCAAAGTATGACGATGTCGTGGGTTTTGAAAATCAATTTTTTATGCTCGCCACAACCTACGACACGGAAACCTGGTGGCTACCTTCTCCAAGAATTGGTTACCAAAAAAATCTTGCGGGCACTCAACTTTCAAGCATTAACGCAGGGCTTACTTTTTTTAGTGTTCTCTCTTTAGATGTTGTTTATGGGCAAGAAAAAACAATCGTCGATAACAAAACGGTACCTCGCCTTGCCGGTATTTCTCTAGGCTTTGAAGAGAAGTTTTAATCCCCTCCAATTAGGTCACTGATTATGAAAATTTATTTATGTAATCTTGTACAACGCTTACAAGCGCTTAAAAAAATATCTTTGCTAGCACTATTTGTTACCGCTGGGCTAACAGCCTGCGGTGGAACAGGGCAAGACAAAGGTAAGGTAGAAGATACGAGCGTGTCTATATCAGGTGCCGCTATTGATGGGCATTTGGCGCGAGCAACGGTATTTTTAGACACCAACAATAATGGTACCCGAGATCCTTGGGAACTTTTCGCCTTTACCGATAACGACGGCTATTACTCCTACAACCCCATTACAGAAACCGATTATTGCGGTGTTGCGGCCGCAATAGATCAAAAACAATATTGTTTGCGCTCAAGACGACTCGCAACAACATCAGTGGTGATACGAATTGATGGCGGTTACGACATCTTAACTGGCGAGCCCTTTGTCGGTCAGCTCAGCCGGAGAATAACACTAGATGGTGCAAAATCAGTTCCCTTTTCAGTTATCACACCCCTAACGTCTCTCTTAGTAGATGTGCCTGACAAAGCCGATCAAACCGCCATTCTCAATGCGCTGGATCTAAAGGAATCAGATTTAGATATTGACTATGCTTCTTCTGATAAAAGTATCAACTCAAAACTGCTAAATATCTCCTTAAAAATTCATAAAGTAGTGGCTGTTCTAGCTGACCGATTAACGGACACCTACACAAAAATTGGCGATGATTTCGGTACACCCAATGACGCCTCCGCTGCGGTTTACACAAGTTTAGCCAAGGAAATTCTTGAAAGTAAAAATAGCTTAGAGCAAGTTCTCAGCAGCACACAATCACTCACACGCGTTCTGGATACTTCAGAAAAAAAATTGCGCAACATTTACACCGAAAATCAATATGAATTACCCAATGATTTAGGTAGCGCGACCTCACCCGATCAGCTTACCCGTGTGGCTGAGGTTGCGGCAAAAATAAATGGCTTAGTAAACACATTAATACCGCCCGAAAAATCAGGCCTTGTACAAAAAGATATTTTAGGAAATACCAAGGCGCTGGAGTCAGTCATCATAAAAGCACTGAATGAAACTGAAAGCTCGGATAACAGCATCGACAACGCAGTAACATTTTTTACCGATACCAAAAAATACCGCATTGGTAAATTCATTAACCACTAACTTAGGTAAAGAAAACGGCGATATCGCCAGCCTTATAAGTAATGATTTCACCGAAGAAAACCTTAACACTGTCGACAAGATTATTAAATTAGTAGAGATACCTAGCTCTGTTGTCCCATTTTCAACTATAGGGGGGCTTCGCATTAGAGTCTCCGACGATGATTTAGGCCAAGCACCCAACGCACTCAAAGACGATGAAGTAGAATTTTATTTTAAAGGAAATTCTAATGCCCTAAACGGTGAATTTTCTGCCTGCGCCAAACACATTAAAGATGCGAATGTTAACGGCACACTGGGCGACGGAAATACACGCGGCGAACTCATTAAAGGCTACTGGAGTTTACTCGGTGCGACTCAAGGCAGCATGACGTCATACAGCTTACTACTGACTATTAATTTTCTCGGAGCCACCTACCAAGCTGTGATAAAACCAGCGGAAGCAATATCCGTTGCCGACAGGCTCTATAAACAATACCGTTTCGATTACACCAATGGAAAATTCACAACGTTTAAAAGCGAAGCTGGGCTGGTGCCTATTGATACCATTCCAACCTCGTCCAGAGAGTGCGAAATACGCTTGCCATCTCGAGTTGGAATTTAATTTTTTACAATTTTGTTAATACTTAATAGCAAAAAATGCCAGCGGAGCGTCTATGGATAAACCCTGACTGCGGATTAAAAACTCGCAACTGGCATGAAACCGAATTAGCTCTTGGTAAAATGGTTGAAGCAGCAAAAAAACTACGCGCTGAAGTAACGCTGGATGTAGCGAATCAGGCTGCCGAATTCGCTTAGCAAATGTAGATTAACGAAGGGTTGAAGCACAGGGTGTAAATATCAAACTTGTGCTTCATCCAACCGATAGCGCTAGGAATTTTTTTTTCGTTGCTCGGAGCCTTGATCGACATCTTCATCGTTTTCGCCGAAATGGCTTTTGCGATATTCGCGAGGGGTTATTCCTTCCAATTTTTTAAACATTGAATTAAAGGTAGCCTTAGAGTTAAAACCAACCTGATTCATAATATCTAACACTGAAGTTCCTTTGTGTTGCGGATGCACCAGCAGCCTCTTCGCCTCATCGACTCTAAATCGGTTTACGTAAATAAAGAAATTGCACTTATATTGCTGATTAATAATTCCAGACAAAATTCTCGTGGGTATACCCAACTGCACAGCTAGCGCTTCCGGTGTTAAGTTTGCATCCAGAAAAGGCTTTTTCTCGCGCATAACCTCTTCAAGCTTAATGGCATGCTCAGACAATGCCGCACTTTTATTCTTACGTACCTTACCAGACGGAACTTTCTCGACCGTTTCCGCAGAGATAGAGCCATGACAGATAGTGACTAATATACCTCCGAACAAAAAGCAGGTAGCATAATTAACAAATAGCCCCACTCCACCAACGGGAATATTAAATTTATCCACGACATTAACAACAAGCCCTAAGGAAATAAGAACCGAAATAAACCATAACAACAATAACCCGCCAACCAATAATTTTAACCAATTCAATGATCGCTCATGGACAGTATTTGCTTTTTCCCTCTGCCCAAGAAAATATTTTTTTAGTTCAAGAGCGGCAATAATGCCAAAATAGAGCCGCAACGATTCACGCGCAAAAACAACGAATAACACGGTGTAGGATTCTTTAAATATATCGTACTTTTCCTGAATTATTTCCTTAAGGTCTGCTGACAAAGAGTGATAGACCATCACTTGATGAAGCATATAAAATGTAAACGGTAAAACATAAGCAAGATCAGAGCCCTTTAGGCGAAAATCTTGGTAGACAAGTGAGCGAACATACCACAATAAGAATGGGCCCTGCAGCCAATAGCCGAACTCAAATACATAGAACCAATTAGGCAAATTATGAATCGCATATTCGCGAAATCCAGCACCGAAGCTGATCAGGATATCAAGTGGCACAGCGGCATTAAAAAAGAAAAAGCCAACGATAAAAAATTTACTTTGTTTACTTTGTCGACTGACGA
>JAYWHF010000050.1:0-14674 GCA_043777855.1 Gammaproteobacteria bacterium
GCCCAACAATACCTATGTGAGTGTGTCGCGGGGCTTTGGCCCGAAAGTCTGCTGTCTTCGCTTCGGCAATCAGTGCAGCTTGATCGACACCGTTGCGAATAACATGAATTTTCTTGGCGGAAAAATTTGCGGATAGTTTAGCCGCCAGCTCGAGTGACACGGCGATAATGGCGTGTTGTAAGTGGCTGCCAACCCATTGGTCTAACCATGCTTGGATACGCTGTTTCCCTTTGGGTAAAAATTCTGGTGCGCCGTGGCTGGTGCGTACTGATTTGGTAAATGAGCCGGTAAATGCGGCGGCGACGCAATTTGCAAGGCTACCCAAAATATTTTCCTTCTGGCGATGGGTATGGATTATGTCTGGTTTAAATTTGTGAATGCGGCGGGTAATCGCCAAAATTATTCCAAGGCCTGTGTGTTGGGATTCGAGTACTATGCTAACGGGGATTCCTTCGCGTTCTAGCCGTCGAGCCAACTCTCCAGGGTTCATCAGAATGACATGTAGTTCCAGTTCGGCATGCAAATGCTTTAGTAGCGTAAATGCTTGCACTTCAGCACCTGCCCAAAGGTCACCAGAAATAATGTGCATAGCGCGCGGTGGGCGGTTTAGAATTGGCATCGGCGAAACTTCCTTAGCGGAGAAGGCTTAACTGCAGATCTCGAGGGCATGGATATTAACGGTTCCAGATCTTTAGGAGAAGGGGCTTTAGAAAAGACACTGAGGAAAAATAATGCTAAGTTTTTTGTTTTGGATTTTTGGAATTGCGGCGATATACAGCTATTTTCTCTACCCATTCGTGCTGAAAACAATTGCAATAATTCGTGGCGTGCATACGCTCAGGCCGCAGACGCTAGTGGAACCGGTATCTATTTCGTTAATCGTAACGGCTTACAACGAACAGGGCCGCATTCGTGAAAAAATCGAAAATACACTGGCGATTCAATTTGACGCCGCGCGATTGGAGTTAATTGTGGCGTCCGATTGTTCCGAAGATGCTACGGATGCAATCGTCAACGAGTATGCTGATCGTGGTGTTCGTTTAGTTCGCGCCACCGAGCGCTTGGGTAAGGAGAATGCTCAGCTAACCGCTATCAAAGAGGCCAAAGGTGACCTGCTGGTTTTTTCTGATGTTGCAACACAGATTCCAGCCGATGCGTTAGTTAAGTTAGAGCAATACTTTTCTGATGCATCCATAGGTGCAGTGTCAAGTGAGGATCGTTTTGTTAGCAAAGATGGTTCGGTGGCCGGCGAAGGCGCTTATGTCAAATACGAAATGTGGTTGCGAAAACAGGAATCGCAGTTGGCGGGGTTGGTGGGTCTTAGTGGTTCATTTTTTGCGGCGAGAAAAGAAATTTGCCAAGAGTGGGACATTCATTCGCCGAGTGATTTCAATACAGCATTAAATGCAGTAAAAGCCGGGTTAAGAGCTGTTAGCGCCCCTGATGTGTTGGGTTTCTATCAAGATTTACAGGACCCGTCAAAAGAGTGTCAGCGTAAAATTCGAACGGTTATTCGGGGTATGACGGGGTTGTCACGGCACAGAGAAGTATTGAGTGTTCAGCAATATGGTTTGTTTGCAGTGCAAGTTATTTCGCATAAATTAATGCGTTGGTTGGCACCATGGTTTTTTATTCTTTTTTTTATTGTGTCCGCACTCAATGCAAGTGAGGGAGCTATTTATGCGCTTGCTTTCATGGGTCAGCTTGGGTTTTATGGAGTGGCTTTGGCGGCACAATTTTTACCTAATTTGCGTGACAATGGCGCTGTCAAACTCATTTACTTTTTTGTGCAAGTTAATGTCGCTTTGCTTGAAGCGACGGTTAAGTTTTTAGCGGGCCAGAGAATGACAACATGGAAACCATCTGCGCGTTAATTCGCGGTGATTTGGCGCCGGCGGGCAATAGAATCTCTTTGCAAAATACGACTGAGTTAATCGCTTATCCGCTGTCAGGATATTTTGCGACTTGGGTGGATTCTGGAACGTCAGCCTTGGCTATTGCGCTTGCCGATATTAAAGCGAAGGCGCCGCTGGTAAAGAATCCCAAAGTTATTATTCCAGGCTATTGTTGCCCGGATTTGGTGGCGGCGGCGGTTTATGCGGGGCTGAAACCCCTTGTTGTTGATATCGATATTGACGATGCTGGTTATGATCTTGCTGCATTAAAAGACGCGATAGATGAAGATGTGGCCGCTATTATTGCTGTAAATTTTTTAGGTGTTAGCGAGCGGCTCGCCGACATTAGAGCGATAATTTCGAGCACTAATATTAAACTTGTTGAAGACAACGCGCAGTGGTTTCCGGAGAAAGAATCCGCAGATTTTTTATCAGACTATGTTGTATTTTCTTTTGGCAGAGGTAAACCCCTAAGTTTACTCGGCGGTGGGGTAGTGTTTTCGAAGATAGACATTGTTGTTGCTGAGTTGATTGGCGGGCCAGCATTGCCCACACTATTTGGTTCTGCGAAACAAAGAATAAAATTCTTCGCGTATAACCTGCTGCTTCGCCCCCATTTATATTGCTTTTTAAATCGATTCCCGTTTTTTCGGCTAGGTGAAACTAAATATCACGCTCTGATGCGTATCTCGGCGATGGATGATTTCCGCAAAGCTTTGTTCGCCGTCAATAGTGAGTTGTATGTCGGAAGAGGTAAAGCGACAGAGCAAGCTTATGACGAATCCTCTCGTATTTCCAAAATACAACGGCTCACTTCTTTATCAACAGAGCGACGAAAAAAATTGCTGCGCTATCCGCTCTTGTGTGCCGACAGTCATTGCCGAGATAAAGTGCTGTCCAAGCTGAGTGCCTTAGGACTAGGTGCGTCACCTTTGTATCAGAGGGTTATCAGTGAGATTCCTGATGTCGACGGTTTGATTGAGATTCACGGTAAGCTGAATAATGCTTCGAGCTTTGCGGGCCGTCTTATTACCTTGCCGACACACGAAAATGTTTTACCCAAGCATCTTCGTCGCATAAATAGGGCATTTGAAGGCGATTAATCTGGGCCGATTTAGTCGTTTGGTACACCGGCAGTTCCGATAAATTTACTGCTTTTCCAATCGGCTGCAACTTTCTTAAACGCTGCTGCTTCTAGAGTACAGTCTGCTGCACACATAGACTGCAAGGTTATTAAGCCAAAATAATTCTCTCCCAAAAGTTTTGCTTTTATTTGCATAAGTTTTGCAAGTCGGTATGAACCTGTGGCGCTGCTTCCTACGTTAAATTGGTACATAAAAAGAAATTTTTCTGATGATTCGACATTCTTGAGTACGACTAATTCGAAGCCATCAATTGCTGATGCCTTTGGCTGAATTGTACTTACCCAGTCTTCGGTTGAGTACAAGCTTTGCGTGTAAGGGACCAATTTATCTGACGGTTTTTTTGGGGTAAAGGTTGCCAAGTCGACTTGGACAATAATCTCTTCAATCTTTAAGTGACGCTGAGTTTTTTCTGTACTCACGGGGAAATTAATATTCACCCAAGAACCAGATGTGTCGGTTGTAGTTGCGTATTGGCTCGCGATACCGTTCAGGTCGAATTTTTTATCGGTAAATTTAGCGTGCAAAACACTATAGAGTAACGCGGGGCCTAGGGCTAAAAGAACTGTGGGCACGAGTAGTTTTCTGGGCGCGGCTCGCACAAGAAAATGAGTATTTTTGTGAACTATAGGGGCCCAATAGATCGCTGGCATAATGATGATGACAAACAGTATCCACCCGAACATCTCATGATCTTGCATTAGACCACTTTGCATTTCTGAGTGGTATCCAATTAGAACCAAAGAAAATATTCTTATCCAATTTGTGAGTAATCCCAATATTATCGCAAAAAAAAGTGCGATTATTTTTTGACGCAAACTATACCCATTGAGTAGACAAACAACGTAGGCCAGCAAAACGGTAATAGTCAGATATCGTAGGCCGGAGCAACCTTCCGCAATAGTAATTCTGCCGCTGGGTATCAATATGTTGTTGCCTTCGATCACAGCGGTTAATTTCACTGCCTCGACTAATTTACCCACGACAAAACTGCTTAGATTAACCAGTTGATTGTTGAGTTCCGAAAATATGGGCACGACAAATAGAAGTAAACCTATGATCGGCAGTAGATCTATTGCGGTCCGCAGTGAAAAACAGGCGGCTATGTAGGTGGTGAGAATAAGGATGAGTAAGAGTGCGGCCGGAAGCTCGATGTTGATACTCTGAAAAAGGTACCAACAAAACGAAAGTAAGGCTAGGCCGGCACAGAGTATCCATGAGGTGCTGCGAGGGTCTTGAGTCTGTTGTACTGGAGAGGCTCGCCAAATGAAGAAGACAAACAGCGCTAGGGTGGGAATTCCGTGGCTTAAGTCTTGGTCTGTCTTAGTCCATCGGTCGATGAGTGGCGAGAGCGTCGAATAAAAAAGGCAGCTAACAACCGCCGTCAACCCAATAATAAAGAGGTTAAACTCCTTCTTTCTCACTTGATGAGCCAGACTCATAGCAACATAGCACCTGAAAAATCATGAATACTGCTATATGCAACAGCGAAAGACAACTGGATGGCAAAAAGTCGGTGCTTTTGCGGGTTGCCGGCGACTGAGCCGCGGCAACATTTATTGAATCGTTACGAAATCGCTGTAAAGGCCGTTGCTATCGTATACCGCTATTTCGAACTTCAAACCAATAATAGATTGGTTGAATACATAGCTTGTTGTGGTGTTACCCTCTAGCGTTATGTAGTTGAAGTTCGTCGCAGTAGCGGCTTTGTATCGAATTTGATAACCGCCAATTTCCGCCAGCTCTAGATAAGCGCCATTCTCTCTAGCCTGTGGCTGAACCCACTCTATGGTTGCACCTGCTGTACCTTTGGCGGCGGGCAGACTACTGGCTGCTTTGCTGCTCATGGCTGCGCTGCTTAGTGCGATGCTGCTAGCGGCTTTACTGCTTATTGGGATGCTGCTGGGTACTTTGCTGCTTGTCGGAGTACTGCTGGCGGCTTTACTGCTCACGGCTGCGGTGCTGCTAGCGGCTTTACTGCTTATTGGGATACTGCTGGGTGCTTTGCTGCTCGCTGGAATACTGCTCGCGGGCTTGCTGCTTACTGCTGTGCTGCTCTGTACTGCGAGGCTGCTGACTGGCACTTTAGCTGTGGAGCTTGCGACAACCACAACAACGGGGCTGCTGCTCACGGCGGCAGCGCTGCTGAAGGCCTCGCTTGAATTCGCGGCCACGCTAGAGGCGCCAACGCCGACGGGTTGGGCTGAGCTAACAGTGGAGCTCTTTTGCGCTGGTGCGAGGGAGCTCACAGATGAACTTTCAACTTGGACCGCGACTGAGCTTTCGGCGCCAGCCAATTCAGAGCTCAAAGAAACTTGTGACTTAATCGTCGCTTGAACACCGCTATCGGGTATTGCATCAGTTGCTGAGCCGCCTCCGCACGCCGAAAGAACAATCGACACGATTACGGAAGCGCCAATAGCTTTAATTTGAGCACAAGTACGTAAGTACATTTTTACACCTAATCTACTTTTCTACTTTGGATCACTTCTCTGTCCAAACCCTAGTCAGATCGAGCTGACTGTTCCCATGTTATCTGTATAGCAGTTATACCTTAGCGGAGTAACGAAAAAACTGGTCATTTCTCAATTTCGAGAATGGGTCAGCAAAAATTGTGATAAATAGGCTGCTCAGTGATTGAAGTGAGTATTCGAATTTGGAATATGCTACCGGGGACACAGTTTCTGTTACCGCTCCCCCCAAAAAATCCGCAAAAATTATTGACGGTCCGTGCCGGGGGCATCCTCGGCGCTTTCTATGTCCGCGATATCCAGCAGCTGCATATCGAATTTTTTTATCAAATCGTAAAAAGTAGGGCGAGTAATGCCCAATAATTTGGCAGCGGCCGATATATTATTATCGGTCATGCTCAAGGCGCGCAAAATAGCATTCTTTTCCGCTTCTTGGCGCACGTGGCGTAAGTTTAGCGATAAGTTTGCGGCTTCGGCTAAGCCTAAGTCTTCGCGGGTTATGTATTTACCGTCTGCCATAATCACAGCGCGCTTAATTTTATTTTCCATTTCACGGATGTTCCCTGGCCAGCTATGGCCCTCAATAGCTTCGATAGCGTCTGATGTGAATCCCAAAATATTTTGTTCGTGTTCTTTCGCAAATTTGGTTTTGAAATGGCGCGCTAAGAGTACTTTATCGCCCAAGCGAAATCTCAACGGAGGAATCTCTACCGTCATCTCGCAGATTCGATAAAAAAGATCCTCACGAAAGCTACCTTCACTAACCATTTTTTGTAGGTTTTTGTTGGTGGCACAGATCACGCGGACATCAACAGGAATTTCGTGGCGTCCGCCTACCCGTTCGATAACGCGTTCTTGCAAGAATCGTAGAAGTTTCGCCTGAAGGCTATGGGGCATGTCACCTATTTCATCGAGAAACAGGGTGCCTTCGTGGGCGGTCTCGACCTTCCCTAGGGTGAGTTTGTTGGCTCCCGTGAACGCCCCTTTTTCATAGCCAAACAATTCACTTTCAATTAAGTTTTCCGGTACGGCGGCACAGTTAATCGCAATAAAGCGTTTGTTTTTTCGTGGGCTGAGCTGGTGGATGGCACGAGCCATAACTTCTTTACCGGTTCCGCTTTCGCCAAGCAACGTACAGGTCACTGTTGTTGGAGAGATCTTTTCAAGCTGCCGGCATATTTTTAACAGTTGTGGATCATTGGTGATGAGTCCTTCGAGTGGTTTCTGAGTTGAGATTCTCAGGCGGCGGTTTTCGGTTTCCAATGCAAAAATAGTGAATGCGCGCTGCACAATGAGGTC
Organism: Gammaproteobacteria bacterium; assembly: GCA_043777855.1. Lineage (GTDB taxonomy): Bacteria > Pseudomonadota > Gammaproteobacteria > Pseudomonadales > Cellvibrionaceae > Cellvibrio. The sequence goes on from JAYWHF010000050.1 coordinate 6,808, forward strand.
AAGGGTGTGGGAGTCGACGGGCTTTTGATAGAAGTCGTAAGCACCTAGGCCTACGGCTCTGATGGCGTTCTCATTGTCAGTTTTTCCCGTCATGACAATAATTTTACTGGATGGAGAAATGCGCAATATGTCCTGAATGCATTTGAAGCCTTCGTCTACGCCGTCTTCGTCGGGCGGTAATCCCAGATCTTGAATAATTACCGAGGCCTCGTGCAGACGCAGTGCTGCTATCGCATCCTGACGGTTTTCAGCGAAAATAGTCTCGTATTGCTCAAAGTGCCATCGTAATTGGCTTTGTAGGCCAAGGTCGTCTTCTACGATGAGAAGAATGGGTTTTTGATTAAAGTCTTTGTTCATTCGGGTGATCAATCCAGCTTATTGAGCGGCAAAGATATCGTTATAGTCGTACCCTCACCCAGGTTGCTTAACACTTTGAGGGTACCATTTAATTCGCTGATATATTCTCGCGATAAGTAAACGCCAATGCCCATACCCTTGCCGGACTTGGTGGTTTCAAAGGGTTTAAATAGACGATTTTGAATAAAGTCCCAGTCCATGCCCGAACCGGAGTCTTCAATAGTGATTACCGCCCAGTCATCAAGGCACGTGAGTGTAACATGGACTTGCCCTTCCATTTCGGTGGCTTCCTGAGCGTTCTTAATGAAATTCGTGATGGTCATGACGAGTCGAACTTGGTCGGCGTTAAGTGTGTGTTTGCTCGGCGGAATTGTTGCATTGATTTTTAGATTGTTATGGCGGCATTCCGCAACGGCTTGCTCTACTGCCTCGCTGATTTTTATGCGCTTCACAAGGTCCGATTCGTCGCGACGAAGTTTTTTTAATAAGTTGTTCATTCGGTCAACCGAGTTACTGATTGTCTTAAACGCATCTTCAACGAAGGCGGGATTATCTTTGTGTTTTTCTGCATTTTTTACCATGAGCGCTTGCTGGGCAATTAAGTTGTTTAAATCGTGAATAATAAATGCAACTAATTTGTTATAGGTATCAAACTGTTTGCTTTCGGCGAGTTGTTCTGCTTGGCTGTAGCGCTTCAAGTAGCTGGCAAGTTGGCGGCCGATAGTTTTCAGAAGATCGAGATCTTCCCAGTTAAGAGCGGTGTCATCCTGTGGGTTTGTGAGTGCCATGAATCCCACTAATTCCTCGCCCACGATCAGCGGAAAAATCAACCATAAATTTGGAAAATTGCGCGCCCATTGCGGTAGCAAGTTATTGTTTTGGCTAATCGCGGCGTCGTCGTTACCGTCAGGGAAATAAACCCATTCCGAGTTCAACAGCTCATGACAAAAAGGGCTGTTCGCCGGCTCTTCTTGAAGATCTACTGAGCTTGGAAGATTAAGTTGATAAACAGGTTCGTAAAACCCTTGTTTTAGCAGCCAAATAGCACCGCCCGGCGCGTGGGTCGTGGACGCTACGGCAAAAAATGCCCTTTGGTTGACCTCACTGCTTTCGGCGGGTTGCGCCAGATAGTTAATGATGCGCAGCCATTCGCTGCGATAGTCATATTTATGATGGAATAAGTGTTTATTGATAAACACTGAAAATTTTAAGCGTAGGCTCTTTGAGACAAACACAGTCCCAACAATCAACACTGCCAAAACGAGTGAAAATCCGTAGATGGCTGCGCCCCAATTCCCACCGTAAAGTTGTACGTAATAACCAACAATCGAGAGCAGGGTAATTAAAATCCCTATGCCTATCAGGGAGGTTGTGTAGAAGGCAATCGGGCGCGATATGTTGAAGTTGGCTTCTTTGGTCGATTGCTGCAAGGGTACAAGCCCACCCAGTGCCATCAGCAAGCAAGTCACTATCGAGACGGCTGCGCGCGATTGCCATAGATTGGGATAGTTCTCCTCTTGAAAAATTAGGAAGTGAGTGTATCGATAAACGTCATAGATAAACACGGCGCCTAAATTAATACAAAGAAGCTTTATTTGGCGATCATTGATGGCGGCGTAGCGATAAAGTTGCTCAACACTCACCAAGCTAATAACAGCGAACGCAAGCGCAAACCAGGGAGCGAATACGAATACCGCATCACCGGCGACAAGCGTAATAATCAATATCACAACACTGAGAGGCCAACCTATCCCGAACAGTAGTTGCAGGCTTCGGGGCAGGTGTTGTTGGTTGCTGTGATTGCGCAACGCTACTGAGATCGCAAATACCCAGCCGTTGTAATGCAAGCACTCTACAAACGGTATCCATTTTGTAGAAAGTAAATTTCCATTAAAGGAAATTGCCAAGAACGCCAAGTAAGCGGTGTGTATTGCAGTAGCAATGGCGAACGCATAGCTTCGCTGTTGCCAGAAAAACTGGTAAATGTAGATCGCTGTCAGCAGCGCCGCGACAATAGCGGCACTAAAGTAGGCGGTAAAAGTAACGCTCGCAAATTCCATAACCACGCCAATTTTCAAGTCTTATTCGCGGCAGGATAGCATTGGGTTGCTCCAGAACAAAATCTCGCCTTGCGACAAATCCAAAGGTCGTTTCGCAAAGTATAAAACTCAGGCACACAAGGGGAAATTATTGGTTATAATGCCACGGCTGCGCTTCCCCCCCTGCGGCGCAAATTACAATTATGAGGAAAAAAACGTGAGCTCAATGAAGAAATTGTTAGGTATGTTAATGGTTGCTAGCGTAATGGCCCTTTCAGGTGTTGCATTTAGCGAGACTAAAGCAGCTGATGGAAAATCTGCAGATGCGACTAAGGCGCGTATCGAGCCTGTTGGTAAAACTTGTAAAGCAGGAGAAGCCTGTGCAGGAGCACCTGTTGCTGCTGCAGCGCCTGCAAAGTCCGGTAAAGATGTTTACACTGCGTCTTGCACTATGTGCCATACGGGCGGTTTAATGGGCTCGCCTAAATTTGGCGTTGCTGCTGACTGGGCTCCACGTATTGCGAAAGGTTTGGAAACCTTGAACACTCATGCGATTGCTGGTTTCAATGCAATGCCAGCTAAAGGCACATGTGCTGCTTGTACTGATGCCGAAATTAAGGCCGCGGTTAAATACATGGTAGATGGCAGTAAAAAATAGATTTAGAAATTAAAAAGCCAGTGAAATTTTCCACTGGCTTTTTTTATAACACCGCTAGTCGAATAAATTTAATAAATGTGAAAGCGTTTCCTCTCCCTTGGCCACATTCTTTTCCTGATTTGCGGCACCAAAACCTTCTCGTTCTACGTCTTCCACGGGTAGCTCATTCAAAAACCGGCTTGGCGTTGTCTCACTGAATTCGCCGAACTGTTTACGCTTACCGGCGAGCGTCATGGTGAGTGTGCGTTGTGCGCGAGTAATGCCAACATAGGTTAGGCGTCGCTCCTCTTCAATATTGTCAGAATCTATACTGTTTCTGTGTGGCAATAAGTCCTCTTCCATTCCGACGATAAAAACGTGCGGAAACTCCAGCCCTTTCGATGCATGCAAAGTCATGAGTTGCACTTGATCACTTAAGTCTTCTTCTTCCTGTCGTTCGAGTAAGTCCCGTAATACCAATTTTGCAATTGCGTCTTCTATCTTCGCTTCGCCTTGATCGTCATTCTCTCTGCTTTTCGTTAAGCTTTTTTCCAGTGAATCCACTAAATAAAAAACGTTTTCAACACGCTTTTCTGCCGCTTTTCCACTCGGTGAGTTTTGGTGGAGCCAGCCACTGTAATCTATATCAGTGATCATCTCTCGTACGGCAGCCACAGGGTCATTGCTCGCGCAGTTTTGCGAGACTTGCTTTAACCAGTGGGAAAAACGCAACAATCGTTCGAGATTTTTTTCCGCGATATGGCAAGCTAACCCGACTTCCTCAATAGCTGAAAAAAGGCTTATCTGGCGTTGGCCGGCATAGCTGCCGAGTGCTTCAAGGGTGCTAGTACCAATTTGACGTCGAGGTGTATTAATAATTCGCAAAAAAGCATTGTCGTCATCGGGGTTAACCAACAAACGCAAGTAACCCATGACATCTTTAATTTCGGTTTTTGCAAAAAAAGACGATCCACCGCTGATTTTGTAGGGAATTTGATGTTGTTGCAGTTTCATTTCGAGCAAACGCGATTGATGGTTTCCGCGATATAACACGGCATAGTCCATGAATTTATTTTGTTTGCGCATGCGCTGCGTCAAAATTTCTGTCGCTACACGTTCGGCTTCGGCATCTTCATTGGTGCAACGGATCACGCGAATGTGATCACCCAAGCCCATCTCACTCCAAAGTGCCTTGTCAAATTCATGGGGATTATTGGCAATTAAATGGTTGGCTACGCGAAGTATGCGGCTGGTGGAGCGATAATTTTGCTCAAGTTTAATGACCTTCAGTTGAGGGTAGTCTTGTTTCAGCTGCAATAAATTTTCAGGTCTGGCGCCACGCCAGGCATAAATAGATTGATCGTCATCGCCGACCACCGTTAGCGTGGCACGGTCTCCCACGAGCAGTTTTACCAACAGATATTGGCTTGAATTAGTATCCTGATATTCATCGACCAACAGATAGCGAATTTTGCGCTGCCAGCGCGCCAAAATCTCGCCATGTTGCAAAAATAAGTTTACGGGCACCAAAATTAAATCGTCGAAATCTACGGCGTTGTAGGCGCGGAGTGATTGATTGTATTGTTGGTATACCAACGCAATAGTTTGTTCTGAGCTACCTTGTACATCAGTGCTTTGGGCTAATTCAAGCGCCTTTTTCGGCGTTATCAAATCGTTTTTCCATGCGGATATTTGATTTTGTACTAGATTTAGGTGGTCTTTGTCTGGGTCGCCGTCCTTCATCATTAGCTCCTTCAGAAGCGAGCGAGCGTCTTCGGCGTCAAAAATCGAAAAGCCGGGTTTAAACCCAAGGCTTTTATATTCACGACGGATGATATTGAGCCCCAAATTGTGAAAGGTCGAAACAGTGAGCCCCTTAGCGGCACTGCCTTGGACAAGGCAGCCAACGCGCGCTTTCATTTCTCGGGCGGCTTTATTGGTAAAGGTAAGTGCGGCGATATGACGTGCGGGCGTTTCACATTGTTGAATGAGGTAGGCAATTTTGCGGGTAATTACACTGGTCTTACCGCTGCCTGCACCGGCTAATACTAGGCAGGGGCCGTCAATGTATAAAACAGCTTCTTTTTGGCGCGCGTTTAATTGAGTCACAGTACCTCGGTGGTGCTTATCAGGAAACGACTCTATTGTAACAAGCTGGTCTGTAATGCGGATGTCTTTATAACCACAGCTTTTAAAAATAACTCAAGTGTCTTTGTTTGCTATATAGGGCTAAATTTTATTTATTATCGCCGAGCCACGGTGTAGAGTCGTCGTTTAAAAAGTTCCGCGCCATTATGGCGTGTCTGTTAAAAGTTTTTCGCCTTGAGTTAAGGATTTGGTGGTATGGAAAAAGCAGTAAAGATTTTATTTATTGATCGTGAGTATGGTGAGTATTTGCTAATCGCTGATATTCTTTCTCAGGTTCGTCATGTTAACTACGAGTTGGTTTGGTGTAATCAGCTGGATGCAGCCCTGCCGCAAATTTTATCCAACGAATTTGACGTGGCCTTACTCGATTTTTTTTGGGGCGATCTCAGTGTTCGCGATCTGTTGAATGCAGCAAAAGTGCAGGCCAATATTACACCCATAGTGGTGATGACAGACGAAATGGAAATTGAGGTTGATCGCGATGTAATTCGTGCCGGTGCGGCGGATTACCTCATTAAGGGGCAAATAGGCCATCAGCTGCTTGAACGCACGTTGCGTTATGCGATTGAAAGAAAACAAACTGAACAATACCTGGCGCGCTTGGCTCATTACGACCAGCTCACCGATATACCCAACCGTATTTTGTTTCGCGATCGTTTAGAGCATGTCATTCATTTAGCTAATCGCGATAAAACTGCATTTGCCTTGATGTTCATCGATTTAAATGGTTTCAAATTGGTGAACGATAACTTTGGCCACGATGTGGGCGATGTCATCATTCGCATTTGTGCAGAACGTTTAAATTCTTGTTTGCGCCGTAGTGATTCTGTTGCTCGTATTGGCGGTGATGAATTTACCCTTCTGTTGACGCATATAGAAAATAACACCGATGTCGGGCACATTGCCGAAAAAATTATTGAGTTGATCTCTGAGCCGTGCCAGATCAATGGCTATGAAGTTGCTGTTGGCTGCAGTATTGGCATCGCGTTATATCCGCAGGCAGGCCATGATGCAGAAGGCCTGCTAAAAAATGCTGATATGGCTATGTATAAGGCAAAGCAAGAAGAGGGTAGCAGTTTTTGTTTCTTCACGGATGCCATGAATAAAAATGTGCATCGACAGTTAAAACTTGAAGCAAATTTGCGCAAGGCGCTAAAAAAAGATCAATTTTTTTTACAGTACCAGCCGCGCGTAAATATGCAAACCAATGAAATCATTGGGCTTGAGGCATTGTTAAGGTGGAATAATCCAGACAGTGGTGTGCTTGATGCAAGCGAGTTTATCTCGGTGGCGGAAGATACGGGGTTAATCACCGCTATTGGTTACTGGGCTATTCGTCAGGCGTGTACAGATTTAAAAAAGATGCATTCGCAATTTGGAAAGCGTTTGGTCATGTCCATCAACATGTCTATGCGTCAATTTAAAGATGAACGGTTGGTAACAGAAATATCCTCAATTTTTGAAGAACTGGAAATTCAAGCTGGCGATGTTGAACTGGAATTGACGGAGTCATCAATGATGGAAAATATTGATTTAGTCAGCCTGTGTATGCGCCCTCTCGCGTTTTTCGGAATCAATTTTGCTTTAGATAATTTTGGCACAGGGAGTTCTTCATTCTTACATTTGCAGCGCTTGCCGATCAGTGCGGTAAAGCTGTCTTCGCGTTTCATGTCTGAGCTTCAGCGTAACTCCAGCGATCGCCGTCTAGTCTCGGCGATGATAACCCTTGCGCACAATCTAGGAAAAATAGTCGTCGCTGATGGTGTGGAAACTTTTGAACAAAAGCGCTGGCTCCAAGAAGCCGGCTGCGATCATATGCAGGGTTATTATTTCTCGCCCCCGCAATCGTTGGAGGATGTGTGCGAGACCTTGCGTACACATCAGCACCTCAACAAAGACGCAGATGTGTTAACAATCTAAGGTTTTTTTAGCCTCAGGTTCAATGCGACTGCCATCATTTAATTAATACACTTTTCGATAGGATTTAATGCCTCCTTAGTGGCGGCTGTGCGCGCACAATTTGTTGATCGCCCGCTGAATAGTGTTTAGGTGTTTACTTGATCTGAATCAACTCGGCAATCGATTAAGGGTAAGACACTAGCCACTTAAATATCCTAATTAATTAAAGGACATGTTGATGCGCAGATACCTAGCTTTCATTTTTTTAATCTTGATTTCAGTTTCTAGTCATTTTGTGTGTGCTGATTTGCCGGTTGAGCACGCCATCCTGACTGACGCTCCTTGGGTCCCGCCTGCCATTACACGAAATACGCCAGCACAGGTTGTCGTTAACTTAGAAACTAAAGAAGTCGTTAAGCGAATGGCGGACGGCGTTGACTATACGTTTTGGACCTTTGGCGGTTCAGTACCCGGCAAATTTATTCGCGTTCGTGAAGGCGATGAAGTTGAGTTTCATTTATCCAACCATCCTAGTAGCAAGATGCCGCACAACATCGACTTGCATGCAGTGACGGGCCCCGGAGGCGGGGCCGCCGCGAGTTTTACAGCGCCCGGTCATAGCTCCCAATTTAGTTTTAAGGCCTTGAAATCTGGGCTCTATGTTTACCATTGTGCGACGGCACCTGTGGGCATGCATATTGCGAACGGCATGTATGGGCTCATTTTTGTTGAGCCGGTTGGGGGCTTGCCGAAAGTTGATCGCGAGTACTACGTGATGCAGGGCGAC
>JAYWHF010000051.1:0-1842 GCA_043777855.1 Gammaproteobacteria bacterium
AAAAGTTGTGGTTCCACCAGCCAAGGCTAAGGCTTGGGTAACATCTAGCGTCCCCAGAATCGTAAATTGCCCCGGACGAGCAACTTTACCTAACACAAACACGGTGTTGCCACTCAATTGCACCACGGATACGGTCACTACAGGCTTATCCAATAGGATGGTAGATAGCCGCGCCGATAGTTCTTCTTTAATGACCGCGATGGGTTTACCACCGACCACAATTTCGCCCACTATAGGTATGCTTATGCGCCCATCCGGCCTCACTAGCACGTCTTTTTGGCTGACGTTGTCTTCGTTCCAAACGTAAATTGAGAGTACATCTCCGGGGTTAATTTTGTATTCTTCGGGCTCAACGCTTTCAGCGCTCACAGCGCCTAGGAACAAAGCACTGAGCGTAAACAGTACTGCCAACCTAGCGATACTCATTAAACCTTCCCATTAGTTGCTCAAAAAAGCCGTTAGTTAATCGTTAGCAAATAGATGCTCTTAAAAACCGCACTGTTTACTGATGAGGCGCAGCTTATGACACAGATATGACAAATAAATGACGATACTCAGCCGTGCAGTTGATCTCTTTCTCACTTCGGCTACCTGAATGCCCGCTCACCCTGCTCTTTACCCTGCCGTTTACTACGGTTGCCAACTTTCCCACGTGCAAACCTTAAAACCTCAATTGCAGGTAGAACGTAATACGCAAGAAAGCCTTTGTAATAATAATTACATATAATCTTCATTAATGTTTATTCAATGTGTAATAAACAAAGCCTATAAATAACCTACCTTATAAATACAAAAGAAAGCAAAACTCAAAACAAAGAAAGTCATTAATGAATAGGGGATGCAAATGGAAAACAACATGAAAAATATTTCAGTGCGCTTGAATTTCGTCGACATCCAACGAATTAAAGAGCTTTCTTTTCGCCTTGGTGTAAGAGAGTCAGATTTGTTTAGATTTTCGGTGAAGAATATTTTGGAAAAACTTATTTTGCTAAATGATAAGAATGTGAAGGGCGCGGACTTAATTCCGATATGGCTTGAGTGCGGGGATTTTTTGATGGATCACTTTGATCTGGATGTTAATAAGCTCGATGAGATATTTAACCTCAATGTTACTGAACCTGATCAACGAATTGATATGGAGGATATTGAGCTTATGGTCATGTCGAAGCTTCATCCGATATATATGGTAAAAAAACTGACTTCACTTTGTAAAACAAAAATTGACCCAACTCGCGTCAACGAAATTTTTCGCGAGTACCTGTATAGCAAATATATTCTTGGGACGAGCTACGAAAGCTCTCAGGAATCGTTGTTGGCAACGGCTTAACACACAAAAAATTTAATATATTTTTATTTTTTCTGTTTTTACATTTTAACTTTCTAATACCTTAAACCTAGCTAAAGGAGCTCCACATGAAAATCAAATCGCTAATCAAAGCAACTCTACCCTTAATTCTACTTGGCACTTCGGCGATATCGACAGCGGCGTCTGTGGATATTATTGGCCGCAACGGCTCTGAAGTTCAAAAAACTGTTGTGGGCGTTTGGGCTAGCAATGAAAAAGTCAGCTTTCAAAATTCGGGGAAGTTTTCGATGTTGCTGACAGATTTTGGCGCTACACCGCAGAAATTTGGCGACAACTTTAATCATTTGGGTGCGATGGTCTCCGACTCCTACGGCCACAACTTGGGATCGATTTCAGTTAATAACAACGCCAGTGTTGCAAACTCATTCTTGACCTTTGACATAACTGCACCTGGCGATTACTGGTTAAGTATCTACGCCATTACCGACAGCAGCAGCAATGCAGGCACTTTTAACTTAAATATGTTGCAAGGCGAT
>JAYWHF010000052.1:0-1842 GCA_043777855.1 Gammaproteobacteria bacterium
CGCCAATCCCAGCACTTATATTCGACAAATCACTAACAAATTTATTCGCCGCCTCGCGCGCATCAAGCCCAGTGGTCGTCTTGCTCGTGCCATCCGAGTAATCTGTTTTGACCTCATAATTGCAGTCTTTGATATGCGTCCCCGTCGCCCAATGCCATTAACTTAACAAAAAAGTTGAATTTTATTCAATAATATCATATAGTTACGCCAACAAACCACCGCGAATCGTAGCCCAAATATGTCCATTAATCGCAGCCTCGCAGCCCTTCACTTTCTTGCCTAAACCCACTTTTTGACTGCCTGCGCGATCCGGCGTTTATTGCCCAGCATCGCGTCAGCGAAACCGCTTTTTCTAGGCACCGGAAATTGCCCTTTCACCTCGTTGTTGGCTTTTTGCTCAACCAACTCAAAGGTGCCTACCAGCGCGAAATGGACGATTTTTTGCGCGCCCTGCAACTGCCGCAACTGGTTAGCGCTGCCGCCGTCTGCAAAGCCCGGTATGCGCTCCAATCGAGCGTTTTTCCCGCACTAAACGCCGGGTTATTGCGCCATTGTGCCGACGTCGTTCAGCCCACACTCTGGCATACGCGTCGGGTCATGGCGGTCGATGGCAGCGTCATCAATTTGCCGAAACTACCCGGAATGTTTGAAGCGTTTGGTGGCCAGCGCATGTGCGAAAAGCAGGGCGGCGCGCAGCTGCCCATGGCGCGCTTCTCGCAGCTTTACGACGTTAGCACCGGACTCAGCTGGCATGCCAGCCTTGATCCTTACGCCATCGGCGAGGCCGTTGCCGCAGTCGAACATCTCGAACACGCGCCTGCCAATGCGCTGATTGTTTATGATCGCGGTTATCCCAGTTATTTTCTAATCGCCCAGCACGTTAGGCATTCGCGTGACTTTTGTATGCGCGTGCCGCGCGGTTTTTCGCCTGAAACCGATGCTTTATTCGCCGATACCGAGATCACTTCGGTCGAATTTTTGCTTAAACCAAACGCCTCTGCGCGCGCGCTGTGCAAAGAGCACGCTCAGCCCGACAAGCCGGTGCGGGTGCGTGCAGTCCGCGTTGTTTTGCCTGCTAAAAAAACCAAGTCTAAAGGTGCAGAACCAAGCTGTGTCGAGGTCTTAGTCACGAGTTTGCTCGATAGTACGGTCTATTCTGACGACGCTTTTGGTGCCTTGTACAACCAACGGTGGACGATTGAGGGCGATTTCCGGCATCTAAAATCCCGTCTGCAATTGGAAAACTGGACTGGCAAATGCCCAGAGGCGGTACGCCAAGACGTATTTGCGCGGGTCTTAAGCAAAAATGTGGTGCAGGTGGTGATTGTCGAGGCGCAACGGCGCTTAGACCTTAAGCGGGCCAGCGCGAAAGCGGCGCAACAGGCGGTGTCAATGCACCGAAAGAAAGTGAACGCAACGGTGGCGCTGCATCTGAGTAAGTTTCAGATGATGGCTTACCTACTTAAGCCAAATGCGGAAACCCTGGAGCCACTGGTCGCACAGGTGATGAAAAATACTAACGCCCAACGTCTTGGAAGAAGCTATGAAAGACAAGAAAAACGAGGAAAATCAAATCGTTACCCAATGACTTCGAAGCAAACTTGTTAAGTTAATGGCATTGCTCCTTGGCAACCGCAGTGAAGTGCAGTTAGAGGCGCTCACCGGCGGACAATTCCCACCGGCGTTCGCGAGCAGCCAAGTGCAGCGTCACCGATTAAACTGTCACCCAGAAGCAATTCAATCGACGTCCGAGTAGTCTACTCCGATGGCACCGAAAAAATAGAACGCGTTCGTGTTACCTATGATGCACCAGCAGTAATTTCGCTCAGCACGCCGCTTGAT
>JAYWHF010000053.1:0-1839 GCA_043777855.1 Gammaproteobacteria bacterium
TACTCGCCAAGCTCCCTGAAATATTATATTCGCCGTACATCACGCCAACATAAACCCCAACCTGACCAGCCAGATCCTTCTCGCGCGGCACTTGTAAACTGGCTCTGCTGTAACCCGCATCTTCAACCGCCATCCACGCGTGTTGTAAAAATAATCGTTCCTGCGGATCAATAGATTTCGCTTCGCGAGGAGAAATATTAAAAAAGCGGGGATCAAATTCATCAACACCCGTAATAAAGCCACCCCATTTGCTGTAATGGTAACCACTCTTCGTACGATCTTCAGTGAAATATTCACACCAATCCCAACGATCTTTTGGAACTTCGATAATGCAATCTTTACCATCGCGCAAATTGCGCCAATAGTCTTCAACATTAGCTGACTCTGGGTAGCGCCCACTTAAGCCAACAATCGCAATAGTGTCCAAGTTTACAGAAGGTGTAACTGCGTTTATCGCATCGGCTGAATTCGACATTTTCTCTACAAAGGGACGTTGGCGATTAAAACGCCTGCCAGAAACTAATGTCGCCGAATTTTGCACAACAGCTGCAGAAGAGGAAACCGCAGGTAACAGAGTTGTGTTATTGCTACTTTTTGTTGTAGTAAATAAAGTGGTTAATTGTGTTGCGTAGGATTTAACAAAATAATGAGTTAACTCACGAATAGTTTGGTATTCAAAAAACAAGGTTTTAGAGAGCGTACCAAAAGTGAGCTCCAACTGACTGGTTAATTTCATTGCCAGTATGGAATCAATACCGTAATTTTCCAAAGGCGCTTTGGGGTCAATTTTTGTCGCAGGCAATTTTAATAATATTGCAAATTGTTTGCGCAAATAATCCTGTGTTTTTTCTACAAGGTAGTCTAGATCAATAGTAGGAACCGCCTGCATCGTTTTCTCAGTTACAGACTTAGCAACTTGCTCAGTCACTTTTTCAGTGATTTTTTCAGTGACTTTCTCTGTGACTTTGTGAGTCGACTTTAATGCAGCAGATTTTTTTATCGCAGAAGTTTGTGGCGCGCGCATATCCGTCTGGCCACTCGTACTTGTCAATTTTCTATCTACAAAATTGGTATCTACTAACTTGATATCTGAGGACGTGGTATCTGAAAACAGGGTATTCCGCATTTTTGCCAAATCCCCTTCCATTACTAAAATTTGGTCTTGTTGTAACTCCAACCCGCGATAAAACGCATACATACCTGTCGCAGTTTGCATCGGCCCTATACCGGTGGTTTGCTGCACCATGGCTTTTGTTTGTGCATCCAATTGCATACCACCAGCCTGCCAAAATGGCCAGTTAATCGACAGAGTTGTTCCCTTCCGTTGTCCGTTGCGAACCAACTGATTCCGATAGCTCGCAAACTGGTCCATAAAACCATTGGCTGCGGCATAATCTGCTTGCCCAAGATTACCGCGCCATGACGCAAATGAAGAAAATAGCACCAAAAAATCAAGATCAATACCTTGGCTGGCTTGATCTAAATTAAAACTACCCGCCACTTTTGGTGTGAGCACTGAGCCAAACTCAGTAGCCGTTTTTTTCAAAATAAAGTTATCTACATTTATTCCGGCACTGTGAATAATGCCATTTAGCTTTTGGTATTTATGTTCAATGCTAGTGAATAGTTGTTTAACGTGATCCAACTTGGCTATGTCGACTTGATAATAATCGACTGCATCCTTAACGCCAGCTAGCGTGGACAAATCATCCAACATAGCGCGTTTTTTCGCAGTTAACAGGGAGCGGCCCGTAAAAATAATCTTTGCTCTGCTGGTTTGTTTTATAATTTCTTTAGCAAATAAAATACCCAAGCCGCCAAGGCCACCGGTAATCAAAT
>JAYWHF010000054.1:0-1836 GCA_043777855.1 Gammaproteobacteria bacterium
GCGAACTTGACTTTTTATACGAAAAGCATCAACATTATTCTGGCGATTCAGGTATTTTTGGTCCTGCAGGTGAGGTCTTATTGCAATCTCAAGAAACGGGTGCTTTTGTGTTGGAGCTTTATGCGGATAGATTAAAACAATATCGCGAAAGTTTTCCGGCATTTATGGATGCGGATGATTTCCAGTTGCGGTAATTTGGATATTCGGTTTATTAGCAAGTGCCTGATTTACTTTTTATGAATACTTCTCTGCTGCAATACATAAAAAGCCCCAATGAAGGGGCTAGTGTAAGATTTCAATCAAACTTATTTGCTAAAAAACTTCTACAAATTAAATTGTTTCCATGTTGTATCAGTGGCACCGCCTGCCGCCTGCCCGATAGTGAAAAAATATTTAATGACGGCGCCCGCCGGTGCTCCGGTGACAGTGAACGAGTTAGTGTTGTTGGCCAAATGAGTCATACGCACATTCTGTTGACCGCCATTGTTGATGGTGTAATGGACATCTACCCAAGGCGCATTGTTTGCGAAAAACTTAACACTGGTTGCGCTTAATTTTACGACGCCATTGGTTGCTGAGGGCACGCTAGAGGCTGCTTTGACACTGCTCTTTATTGCTGCTTTAGAGCTTGTTATTGCAGCTTTAGAGCTTGCTGTAACACTGCTCTTTGCGGAAGACGTTTGAGTCGCCGTGGGTTTGCATGATGCTTTGGTGCCGCATACCCAGACGATATCATCAAAAGCCATTTGGAATCCGTAATTGGGAACAGGTCCGTCGTCTTGGCTAAATCTGAACAACGAGTTCAGTGATTGCAAGGCAATTTTACTTCCGCGTAAATCGTCTACGGGAATGGTGACTTGTGACCAGCCGCCATTTCGCACTAATCCGTATTTGTTAACGTTAGCGGGGAATGCGATGCTGTTTTCATTAGTATAGGTATCTGCAATAGAAATTTTAAATCCAACCCCTACAGGAACCTTCACTTTGAATTTAAGGCTGCCACCACCAACACCATTAATGCCACCGTAGTTGCTCATGTCGATCGGTGTTCCTCGAGGGGCCACCGCGCCACCAAACCATCCGCCATCGGCTGGAGGGGTATACTTAAAGGCAAATACATTACCACCTTCTGCTGGCGGAGTATTGCCAGCGCTCATAGTGCCGTTGTTCCAGAACTGAATATCTGAACTAATGCCATTGACGTACTTGAAGGTGCTGGGCGTAGTATCCGTAAATACACCTATGGTGCCTTTTCTTGGTGGATTCAGCCCGAAGTTTCCAGTTTTCACGGTGCCAAAGCCATCAAGTTTAGATACGCGAACGTAGTCTATATAAACTTTTCCGGGAAAAGTGGCAGTGATGTTGGCGGAATCCAGTATTCCAGTGAGTCGTCCACCCACTGCTAGGTTAAACAAGAAGTAAAAAGGCCTGTTAAAACCAGCTCTGCTTTCTGCATCGGTAGTCTTAAGAACGGTGTCATAGAAGTCTCGTTCAGTGCCTCTGTCTATAACGGTGAAACGCATTTCGTTCGGCGTCCAATAGAGACGATACGTTAGAAATCTATCAGAGAGAGGGATGTTCGAGACGTAAGCCGCGTTCCTTTTGTAGGCCCTGCTGGCTGCACAGCTTTCATTGCCGACGACACAAGCGGCGGTAGCGTAATGGAATGTATTTGCCGCAACAAAATTGTTAACACTGGATCCTGGATGAAATTCATTGCGGTCTTCAGGTCTAAAACCCATCTCCACCATGTCGATCTCCCCTTGCCTTGGCCAGCCAAGATTGGAAGCGCCGAGCATCCACGCCGCTGGCCACAAGCCACCAGCGAGGACGGGA
>JAYWHF010000055.1:0-1832 GCA_043777855.1 Gammaproteobacteria bacterium
CTACGCCCCGACCAAAGACTTGGAGCTGTTGCGTAAACTTAAATCGCAAGGTATTCCGGTGGTTTCAATATTTATCAGCGGGCGCCCACTTTGGGTAAACCCAGAATTAAATGCGTCAGACGCTTTTGTTGCCGCGTGGCTTCCTGGCACAGAAGGCGGTGGTGTGGCCGATGTCATCATGGCTAACCGCATCAACCAACCCAACGCAAATTTTAAGGGTAAGTTGTCGTTCTCATGGCCGTCAGCACCAGATCAATTTGCCCTAAATAAGGGGCAAGAAAATTATTCACCCTTGTTTGCTTACGGGTTCGGTTTAACTTATGACGATAAAGATCAATTGGCTGACAATCTGTCCGAAGCGGCACAGGGTGTAAAAAGCACGACAGTTTCTTTGGAGATTTTCAAAAACCGGGCGCTAGAACCTTGGCAGTTAACGCTGCAGGATGCGCAAAACCGCTCCTTCCCTGTAACTGGTAGTGCTGCCTCGTTCGGCTCTATTAGTTTCCGCACTGTAGATCGCAATGTTCAAGAAGATTCATTGCAATTTAAGTGGGACGGAAAGGCGCAAACGAGTGCTGGATTTTTCGCGAAGACACGCGTGGATTATTCCGCCGTGCCAAAGGATGCTGCATTAGTATTTGATGTAAGGGTCGATAAAGCCTTGGCAACAGATGTAAAAGTAGGTATGGCCTGTGGCCAAGATTGCGGTGCCGAAAAAACGATTACAACTCAATTGCAGGCGATGCCTTTAGGTGAATGGAGAAGTGTTTCAGTCGCACTTTCTTGCTACACAAAAGCTGGCGTTAAACTTGGGCTCTTGTTTTCGCCGTTTTATCTGAGTTCTGCGGGTGAAGTTAGTTTAGCGGTAAACCATGTTCGTATTGAAGCTACTGCTAAACCGGATGTGAGTTGTTTATAAGCCGTAATCGAGTGATGTTTTAGCCCACCCCAAAACCCTATTAGGGTGTGGGCTCTATGTTTGTGTGTCCCTGATTTTCTGGCGTTGGTTTAGCTTTCTAAATTCCGTAGGCGATACGCCAACTAAGCGGTTAAAAAACCGATGAAAAGCAGATTTACTGTTAAACCCGGCCTGCAATAAAATATCCAGAATAGTTACGTTTGCATATTCTGGATCGCTCAATAATCGTTTTGCTTCTTCTACGCGATATTTATTCATAAATTCAAAAAAATTTGTTTCGTAGTGCTTGTTGATAACGGCGGAAACTTCTTTTACGGGTAACTCGATACGTTTAGAGAACTGGTCGATATTCAAGTTGTGCTTCAAAAATAACTTATCTATCTCCATGCCCTTTTGAACCTTCAAAATAGCACTGCTGGTGAGCTTTTCTTCAATTTTGTCTTTTGCAATTTCTACAACAACTTTTGTTGTGAGTAATTGATGCGCAAACACGACACTGTAAATAAAGAGCGCATTGATAAGAATAAACGTGACGTAGTTTTCGATAATGCCGAACCTGTCTGCAACGGCTGGCCCAACAAACTGTGCGACAACGTGGATGACAAAAGTTAAGCTCCAGCTAAATAAAAAACTCAGCGTTAGAATAATCAACCAGCTCGGCTCAGTCGGTGAAAAATAGGAGTATTGGTTTTTCAGCTCTGTGAGATATGACCTTAAAACGAAGATAGCAATTACGACGTACACCAAAGGCACCAGCTTTACGAAGTACCAAACACTATTGACTAAACTGACTCTTTCGGCGTTGCCTTCTACCGCAAAGCGTAGGTCATAACTATTGAGTTGGAAGCTGAGCAACCACATTGCGCACATGGCGACTGGAAGAAAATGCAAAAGGTGGTGACGCCTGAACCTA
>JAYWHF010000056.1:0-14590 GCA_043777855.1 Gammaproteobacteria bacterium
CCTGCCAAGAACACTCGATCAAGAGTTCTTGGCTATTGTATATTTTACCCACAAACTGGTCACCATTATTTATTTCACCAACACCACTCGGCGTGCCAGACATAACTACATCTCCATCAACAAGTGACATAAATGAATTTATCTCATTGATCAGTGAGATCGGCTTGTTAATCATGAGTTGATAACTAGCATTCTGCCTTAATAGACCATTGATATATAGTTCCATTTTCAGTTCTGATATATCGTGTGAAACACTGACAAATTCACTGAAAACAGCTGATTTATCAAATGCTTTCGCCCTCTCCCACGGCAAACCTTTTTCTTTAAGTTTAGATTGGACATTCCTTTTCGTTAAATCAAGCCCAAACCCAACGCCAACGATACTCCCCGCAAAAATGAGGAAGCAAATTTCAGCTTCATAATGAATATCATCTATTTTATGAGTGTAAACATCATTTGAAATAGATGAATTAGGCTTGATGAAAATCACAGGTTCGGTTGGCGTTTCATTTCCTAGCTCAGCTATATGATCCACATAATTTCTACCAATACATACAATCTTTGACGGCGATATCTCATCCCCTTGAAAACTAATTGTATTATTCATTTAGATCACCATTCTGACTTTATTTTTTAATAACGAGGCAGTACAAAAACTAAAATTTGGATTAGAGTCTGCTGCCGCCCATGAGTTTTAAAATAGTTAGTTTACTGTGATATTTTTTAAAACCTTTAACATACTGCATGACAACCATTTAACCGTTGGCAAATTGTACTCGAAAAAAGCAATGCCCTTAATAAGACGCACTCCGAAGCGAGAACCGGCTTGCCCAACAGAACGGATAAACAGCGGCTGCGTGCTATTTATCCTTATTTATTATGCATTTTTTTACTCTGCCCAGCTTGAATTTACAATTGCCCACCGCTCATGATCTTTCCACTCAAGCCCGTCAACCCTTAAGTAATTTTTAGAAAAGCCTTCTTTAATAAAACCAGCTTTTGCAACTAAATGAATAGAAGCAAAATTTTCCGGCTGAATATTTGCTTCTAACCGATGTAAATGTAATTCTTCAAAGGCTACCCTGAAGAGCAACAATATACCTTTGCTCATGTACCCTTTACCTTCATAAGGGCTAAACACCTCATAACCTAAATAAGCTGATTGAAAATAGCCACGCACTATTCCAGAGATATTAAAAGTACCTACAATTTTTTCATTTTCAACTAAACAAATAAAATACCGATTATCTTGCTTTAAATAAGCTTCGTAGTCTTGCGGAGCATATGCCCAAGGATTATGAAGCGAAATACTTTGCTCGTATAATTTTTTAATTTCAGCAAGATCACTTATTTTCGGCTTTCTTAAAACTACCATTTTGCTTGTGAGTCTCTGATGTGCCATAGCGAAGCTGTAGAAAAACCTACATTTTAATTCGATTTGCCTGCCGCAAATTTCTATTTGCAGCTCAACAAAGTTCCAGCCTACGACATAACACCCGGTAGCGCAGTCGTTCCATCATCGCCCCAACGCTTACCGCCTAAACCAAAATTTCCTTGAACACGAAAGGTATCCAGCAGCGTTACGTGAAGGTCGGCCATCAGTTTTCCAGTCATGTCCAGTAGCTGGCCATTGGTCTTGATGGCCCCATCACCGCCGAACAAAAATGGCGTGTTTTTATGGTGTTCATGTGCTCCCCCAAAACCCATACTCGGGATCGCCAGCACTAAGGTTTCGTCCAATAGCGTCCCGCCTTTCATCCCGGGGGTTTTTGAGAGTTTGTTGAGCATGGACGCAAGCTTATCTGCCTGCCACCCCTCCACCAGCCCCAACCGCTTTCTGCCCTCGGGCGAGCCATCGTGAGACAAGCTATGATGCCCGCCCGGCGCATTTAGAAAGTCGTGCGAGCGCCCGCTTAAGCCAAACTCGATCATAAAACTGACTACTTTTGTTTGGCCACAGGACAAGGCAAGCGCTATTAAATCGTTGAAGACTTCAACTCTATCTTGATAAAGGATGACTTTGGCGGGGGTGTTCGCCGGAGCACAGCTAGGTTTCGCGCCTTTCAGTCTTTTTTCTACTTCGTTAACACCGGTAAAAAAACTGTCTAGAGATCGGCGATCATCAGCACCAAGCTCCTTACCAAAATTTACACCGTCGCTGAACACAGTATCAACAACGCTGATTAAGCTTTGCTGGCGCGTCGTGCCGCGCGCGCCCGAGAGGCCGTCAACCGAGCTTGAAAACATTTGATTGAACGCCGTTAACGGGTCAATTACCGGAGCCATTGGTGTAGCCGGGCCAGCCCAAGACACGCTTTGAGTGTAGGCACAAGGGGATCCGCCAACGTCGCAAGGCCCGGGTTCGCCAGCAGAAAACTGCAATGACTTGAACCGCGATTGAGTACCGATACTCCCTGCAATAGCTTGATCGATAGAAATGTTGTTATACATTTTGCTTAAATTGGGGATGGTTGTGCTCGTTAAAATTGTGCCAGTACCCATGGCGTGCGCAGCGCCAGGGCTGCTCGCCGGCGCGGTATTGTTCAAGTTTTTTAAAGCCAGTACCCGATTGGCAAAAGGTTGCAGCGATTTAATATGCTCGGGGAATAGCACGCCCGCGGCTGTTTTTGTTGGAACCCAAAATTCAGGAACGCGTCCGTTTGGAAAATAGTAAACCAGCAAATTTTGCGGCGTTGCAGACGTTGCAGCACTCACAGATTCAAAGATGTTGAGTGATGGTAAGGACATAAGTGCAACCGCGTTACGCAACCACGTTCGACGGCTCAATTTCTTTTGCAGAAGAGAGCCACTCGCAAGTTTTGTTTCCAGCAAATCAACCGTTTTTCTCATGGGTATTATTCCTATTAATTTCCGGAAACTTCACAGGTTTTCAGTGTGTTTGCGATAGGGTCACCAAAGGTCGCGTTATTGCACTCAACGCTTTCGGTGAAGGGCCTCTCAGCCCAAGTAGACCCGGCACCGTAGCGGACGCGTTTGGTGCCCACAAAACGACACACCTGATTTTCGTTAGCGCAAAACATCCACGTTGAGCTCGGCGTGTTCGCACTAAAATCAGTCACTGTCGGCGTGGCGCGGAACGCAGGAGACAGCACTATCGCCTCAATAAGCTCCGGCAAAGTCCCCCTTCCTTTTTGATGCTGTTGCACCACCGCCTCAAGGAAAATAGGATCAGTCTTTTGTTGTTGACGCCCAAGTGCATAGCGAAACATTTTATCGGCAACACATTCTTTCACGTCGCTTGTGGCCGCAAGCTGATTGGCCAAGTCGCGCGGGCTACCAAAATCGATACCTTCAAGAGCACCGCTTGACATCACGGGAAGCAATTTTCCTACGCCATTAAATTGTTCAAAACCCAAACCGGCAGGGTCCAGGCTGTTATGACACTTCGCACAACTGGCATCGGATCTGTGCAACTTAAGCTGCTCTTGAATGGACAAGTTACTGCCTTCCGGAAGCGATGTAACAACACTCGCTGGCGGTGGCGGCACAGCGTTACACAGGGTTTGCCCTAACAGCCAATTTCCGCGACGAACCGGAGAGGTTCTAACCGTGTCAGACATGGCCGTCAACCAAGCACTCAACTCTAACAACCCGCGTCGCTGCTCGCCTTTTAACGCCACGCGTACCATTGTGTTGGATTTTGGATCAGCCATCCCGTAGTGCTCGGCAAGACGCGTATTAAGATAACCAAAATCTGGATTGGTCATCGTTTTTAAATCCAAGTTGTTGGTGATGTAATCGTTAAAAAACAGTTTACTTTCAGCCACCATCGCGGTGCGTAAGTTTTCATCAAACTCTGGGAAAATTGCCGCTGATGGCGCTGTGGTTTTAAGTAAACGCAAGGCAAGCCATTGCTCCGCAAAACCGTCGGACAAACCAATCACCTTAGGGCTTTTTAACAGGCGACGAACTTGGGTTAATAATTCTGCGTCAGTAGCCAAGGAGCCTTTTTCGGCCGCCGCCAGCAGTTCATCGTCAGGCATGCTCGACCACAAAAAGTACGACAGGCGGCTGGCCAATACGTAACTATTGATCGCTTTTGGATGAGTCACATCGCTCGCTTTAACCGCACGGTAAAGAAAATGCGGTGAGGTCAAAATTGCGCGAAAAGTTAACTTCAAAGCGTCCACATTTCCCTCTGCCGATGCCATTTTTTTGAAGAGACTTTTATATGCCGTTAGCTCTGCTGAAGTCGGCGCTCGCCGAAAAGCACGGCGAGTAAACTGATCAATAATTTGATCGTAACAGCCTGCCTTTACAACATCACAAATAAACACTAGATTCCCAGCGGCAGGCTGTTTTTGCGCAAGACTAACGACATCAAAGCCGCTGACCGTGAGTTCATTCAATTTGTTTGCAGCCGCCTCTTCAAAAAAGTTTTTATGCTCAATGGTGATGTTGTGATCCCCGGCAGCCCAATCCAATTCTGTTGTAATCACTTCCGGCTGCGTGAAGGTGCCCGTAGTTGTGCCGTTGCGAATAACGGCGTTATCAATCACATAGGTGAAAGTAGAATCATCCGGAAGATTTGTAGTTCGGTAGCCTGAGATAGCCAAAGACACTTTATATTTGCCGGCCTGAGTTATTTTTACCTTTGTACTCCAGATATTGCCACGAAGGGCAGCTGAGTTACCCACCTTAACCGCCCTCGGGGAGCCACTGATGGGTGGTACGCTCAGCGAGAAAACAGGCGCTTGATCGAGCGCGGCTTCTACGAGCGTACCGGCTGCGGTGAAATATAAAT
Source organism: Gammaproteobacteria bacterium (assembly GCA_043777855.1). Taxonomy (GTDB): domain Bacteria; phylum Pseudomonadota; class Gammaproteobacteria; order Pseudomonadales; family Cellvibrionaceae; genus Cellvibrio. The sequence goes on from JAYWHF010000056.1 coordinate 4,766, forward strand.
CAAAGAGACTGGGCGATAGGGGAAGGCCCTCGGCGATGTTATCGAAGCCCATAAGCGCTCCGTCTGTGGGAAATTTGTTGGCAAGTTTAAGATCGACGCCGAGCAAATCTCGCATCGTATTGTTGTATTCCAAACGGTTGAGACGATGCAAAGGCTCCGTGTAAACATTTGACGCTATAACGCTCACAACAGAACTTGAACTCTGACTAGAATTCAATTTAGCGCAAGCCGGACGACCCGCCATGTTTCTCAAGTGAGCACTAATATCAGTTGCACAAAGACCCGTGCAGTTACCGGGGCCTGGCATGTAAGCGGCGATGTAAGCACTCAGCGATAACGACAGATCAGTAACTTTCATCGTGGAATGACGGTAGGTTTCAGCCTTTAAGTCAATGGCTTTGGAAGCACCACTGACCGCATTGTCGCCATGGCACAGCGCGCATTTTTTTGTGGTCTCATAGAGAACCTTTCCACGCTTGATTGATTCAGTACAAGCGAGTTCAGCTAAAGCGCTGGATGAGAATGACGAAGAATTATTAACCCGGCTGGAAGCGGATGCCTTACTAGAATTCACGGCGCCCGTAGAGTTTGAAATTTTACTTGCACTAGAAGTTCTATCCACGCTAGAAGTTTTACTTAGGCTGGAAATTTTACTCGCACTAGAAATTTGACGTGCGCTAGAAATTTTATTTTCACTAGAAATTTTGCTTGGACTAGAAATTTGATCTGTGCTAGAAACAAGGTTCGAACTCGACACTGTATTTGAGTTAGCAGGATTGCTGGAGCTAAGTTGCGAACTTGTTGCGGTGCTCGAGCTAAGATCCGGGGAAGCGCTGCTGGAGCTTTCGTCAATACCGGCACCCCCACAACCAGCCAACAAGAGCGACCCTAACACCGCTACAAAAGCCCAGCGACTAGCGAACTTGAACGCGAATTTGAACACGGGGCTGAGAAAATAATGAAACCCAAAAAAGAAGCAAGACATTTTCGTCGCGCGCATAAACCGGCCCTATTTTTATCAATAGTTAATAATAATTTACTTGGTTTGCCCGCGATTATTTAGCGACTATCTCATCCGTCTTATTATTTTATAAGCCATGTTATAAGTAGGCTTTTATTTATTGAGCTGCTGTTTACTTACTGCTTGGCTATTTATTTACTTTTTGGCTATTTATTTATCGTCCTGCTATTTATTTACTTCCTCACTCTAGCATTCAAATTAAGATTTACGGTGACAAAGCTCACAAAACGAGTTTACTGAGCAGCCATACGCTTCACAGCCCCCCCGCTCGGCTGATTTCATAGGTTATGGTTGGTTGAGAAATCCACACTAAAATATCGTCAAAAGACGAGTCCACCGAATGCATGACGAATACGCGATCAGCGTCGGTATTTTCAGCTTCATCAGCAGACCCATGATTCTCACCCGTTGCAATAATCACAGCGGCAATATTTGGAGCAACCCTTGTAACCGGGCCCGAGCAAGCGGTGAGGCTTGCGCCAACACTTGTTGTACAGATTTCAAAATCGGGCCGGTTAAGGAGAGCTGGGGCGAGCGGTATGGGAGCCTTTGCATAAACCCACGTTGTAGCAGGGGGATTAGGCCCAGACACGCCGGTTAATCGATAACGAATGGGTTGCTGCCAGGCATCAACTAGGTTTTGGTTAATAACAGTTCCCTGAAGCCCAAGATCCCGAAAAGGAACAAAGCCGTTGGGGAAAGTACAGTTGCCTAAAGCACTAGCTTCGATACCCAGTCCCAACTGTGCCGGGCAAGGCAAGCGATTATTCGCTTGTGCAAAACCGATCAATGCGTTGCGAATTTCTTGGAGTTGTCGCTCTGCCGCCTGACGCTGACTGACTTCGCGTTGAGATGACAGCGGGACCATTAATCCACCGAGCAAAGCGCCAAGAATAACCAGCACAATAGCCATCTCAATAAGACTAAAGCCTTGCTGGCGACCAGCTCGATGATACTTAACGAATGACGTAGATAAGATCATTAAAGGTATCCGTAAGTCCGATGGGTTTAGTGAGAGTAAATACATTGTCACCTGGGGACGCGTTTTGCCCTTCAAAATAGTCGCCAATAACTACCGGCGGCGTGAAACGATCTTGGGAGAGATTCAACGTGCCGGGCGCCATCACAATCGCTTCAGCGGTTCCAACCCCCAACTGCAAGCAATTTGCGTTTGGCGCGGCGGGCGGATTAGCCGGTGGGGCTTGCTTGCAAATTGCGTAATAAAGCGAATCCCCCCAATGAGTTTGTAACCAGCCCGAAGGTGCGGCGGGCGCCGTGTTAGGTGGGCAAGCAGCGCCCCAGCCAAAAGGCAAGGCTGATGTAAAAGGCACCCTCCCCTCATAGGTTTTGGTGGCAATTGGCATGGCAGGGTCACTCACATTGTTATTCGCGGAGTAAAGTGCGGGCCACGGATAAACACCGCACAGGTTGCGGTAGTCTCTGAGCAAAGCAACAACGTCGTGTAAAACCCTGCCCTCCACCGCCGTCCAAAAACCTCGCACTGGCATAGCCAAAACTACATCGTTTTGCGTACTGCTAATGACGTCGGTGTAGGTATTATCAAAGCTGGAATTGGCGTTCTCGCCTTCTAGAAATTGAGCAACCGCCCCAAATAGCGGCGTTTTGCTGGTTCGGTTTTGCCCTACCAAGGGGATCTGAGGCGCAAGTAAAACGAAAGCAACGAGCGACGTATTCAATCGCAAATGAGTGGAGAGAATAAGTTTTGAGCTGTTGTGAGGTGGAGATGGTGGTAGTGCCGTACCGCTATACTCCGGGGCAACCACGTACCAAATCGGCGCACCTGTGCCATCGAGCGGCTGATCAATACCTAAGGTTTTATAAGGAACGAGTCCGCGCCGGTTAGGGCAAACATTGGCGAAAAGGATGTCCGCTAAACCATCGCCGTTGCCATCTGGGCAGGGCAAAATACCGGGGGGATTTGGCACTAAGGCTGCCGCCATGATTGCCTCGCGGGCGTGGCTTAGCGCTTGGGTGGTTCGCTCTCGGCTTTTTTGTTCCGCAGAACTGGATGAGAGCCGCGAGATCGCCATGCCGGTAAACACCACCAAAATAAAGGCCAGCATGACCAGCAGCGCTATGCCGCGGCTTTTTTGCGCTGGCATTCGATGGGAATCATTTGGCGTTTGACTGCGCACTTGAACTCACCTCTGCAAAACCGACCGAAGAAACTGCACTCTTCATGGCCTCATTCTTCGCGGCCTCACTCTGTGTACCCACATTCTTAGGCTCCACCAACGCCTTCTCTCGCTCAGATATTTTGTCGGAGGTTTGAGTCGCTGGGGTCGGTTTAGGTGTAAACCAACGGTAAGACTCTTCCACCCTTTGGCTGTTCGGCAACCATACCTGGCCCGGCTTGAGTATAGCCTCGCGGCCAGCGCCATGAAGGGGAACTTTCACTTGCGCCGAGCGCACAATATCGCCAAGAATTTCGCGGGCGAAATCCGGATTTTCTCGTTGACCATTGCCCCCGCTAACCCACACTTGATGTTGACCGTCGGCACGCAACAAAACCCCGGCGAGCTTTATAGGCTGGGAATCGTTGCGACTGCCCTCAACAGTATCACTGCCAAGATGCTGCTCAATACCGCTTTGCTGAGCGCGCACTACACCGCCGCGAGGGCGGTCTTTATCCAAGGCTTTGCGCTCCTCGGGCGTGGTAAAAAGCCTGCCAAACGCTATGTCACTCGCGGCCTGTGCTAAGGGTGTTAGAGTACCTGCCGCGAAACAAAGCACTGCCATCATCGTTAAAATGCGAATGCGACTGCCACTGCAACGCCTTGCACCTAGAATTTCGCGATCAACGTCAGAATCAATTTCACGGTAAGGGTTTGTCATTAGGCACCTCCCACGCGGACGAGATATCCGCCAAGGAATACCAGAGTAATTCGCATTGCCCTTTAAGCCCTGCAGAACCATCCTCAGAACGGCGGATCTCACAACTTTGCGTGCTAAAAATTCCCTTTGCTTGAGTTTGCACCGCCTCGAGCAACCGATAAAAATCACCCTCATGCAGTAGGCTAAAGTCGAGCCGCATCGGCGTTACTTTGATTGCTACAGTATCCGATAAGTAGGTTGTGTTGACCTCAGAGGCAATCACAGTTGGCGTGAGGTTAAAGGTCACCGATGGTACCGAGTAAGTGTTGACTACCGCCGTAAGCGTTTCCAACCACTGTAACCGTTGCGGCGGGCCAATAAGGCCTTGCTCTTGAAACCGGTGGTAGAGAGGCAAATATTTCTGCAGCACCTCAGCCGCTTGCTCGGCCTCAGTATTCAACGTTTGCTGCTGCTGATAAAGACCTTTAGCCGATAACAAGGCATCCTTGGCGTTAGTGCGAACCAGATAGGCAACCGCAAGCGTCGTGAGCGACAAGGTAACGAGCAAAAAATTTATTCCATGCCGCCGCCAAAATGCTAACTTACGAAAATCATTCATGCGGCTCTACCTCCGGGTTAAAACCCACAAGAATTTCATAGTGATTTGCTTCTTTAAAGCTATCGGCACCCTCTTTAACAGCACCGAGGGAATCGATAAAAACCAGCGCGGGGCGAACGTCCACAGGCATCTTTAACACCACAACTTGCTTCACCGTGGGCAGGCTGAGCAAGGCCTGCGCAAAGTCATCCATAAGCGCCACCACCTCGCTGTAGCGGCGCGTACCACGATGTAAATAACCCTCCAGCGAAATCATAGGCTGCAAAGCATTACTAATATCCTCCTGCGCACTGGCGGCCGCCGCTTCCGCCGCTTCCAGCTGCGCACTCGTGAGTGGTTCAGAAACGTTCGCCGCTTGAGTACTCAGCAACAGGGCAAGTTCTGCCGCGGTATATTTTTTCCAAATGAAGCTGTCCAACTGCAAATGTTCAAATCTTGGCAGGCTGTAGACACCGCTCAAGGGCGCAAACAAACGCTCCGGGCTTAACTGCGCTTCTTGAACCAGTTGGTGCGCGAGTTCCACACTCGATTGAACCGCCGGGGCATCGGTCAAACGCTGCTGAATGGGGCTAAAATCGCTTTGATAGCGCCGCGCTAAAATCATTCGCTGAGTATCGACGGCCGCTTGCTCCTGATGTAATTCAATACTGTTAAGCCACAACAAACCGGCACTAATAAAAACTAACAAACTACCAAGCGCTGCCGTCATCGAGACTAACGAATTGAACCGAAACCGCCGATAAGCCACTTTCTCCTTAACCTGAGCGTAGTGGTCCTGCGCCAATGACGCGTTGGAGCAGAGATAAGCAAAGAGCACGTCCGCTACTTGATTAGCGCAATTCTGCAATTGGTAATGCGCAATCAGCGCCGCCAAATCAATAAATTTATAGTGAATAACATTAGTATCTAGCATGCGCTGACGTGTTGCTTCGAGCTGGTCCGCCGGCAAAATACTGTACACGTGCAATTTTTCGGTAAAACCCATGATCCGCTGATTAGTCAGAAAAATGTGAATTTGCTCTGCACCTTTTTTAATACTGAGCGCTGAATTAGGCACATCATTTTCATCAGTTCTGTTTTCATCAGTTCTGTCTTGCACTTCCCGCCGATCATGTTGCATGCGGCGTTCAATTTCATTGGCTACCGGGCGCTGAGGAAAATGCAATCCACCCGCTGAATCTCGTTGACGACGATCTTCACTATTATCACTGCGCCGCTCTTCACCTGAATGATCGTTACGCCTATCGCGACGGTCACGGCGATCACGCCGATCGCGATCTAACTTTTCTTGACGCGACAACATCAGGGTGCCATCGATAAAATAGGTTTCGCGCTGCGCTGTGTCATTTTGTTGGGACACTACCATGACGTTTTTTGGCAGTATTTTTTTCAGCGCGAGGCTTTTTAATCCGGTTACATTTGCCTTTGGATCTTTGACGGCTTGCTGCGTTTTTACGGCTTGATGCGCTGAACGGGACTTATCCAAGAGCGTATTTTTTGCCAGTATATTTTTTTCATATTGAGCAATGGCGAGCAGCAACCCCGTACTCAATAAGGGCAATGACCAGATCCCTGCGAGCGGAATATTGAGCCGCTGTAAATGTGAGAGCCAAGGCTCTAAAACGTCTTTGTTGATAATGCAGGACAACAACAGATTATCGTCTTTACGGCCTTCTTTACTGCGCCCAAGCGTTTGTACATGCACGTAAATTTCACCGCGGTAATGACGATCTAAGAGACGTGAAATAATCGCTTTACGCTCACCGGCACTCACGTGAGGAATTGTCTCGCGGCGAAAATCCTCCTCCACCAAGTCCACTAACAGTTGTGCCGGAATTTTTGTGGAATCCTGTAAATATTCGTTAAATTGGCAAATGCCTTCGTCATCGGGTTCGAAAGCAAAACTGCCAAGTAAGCGCGGGCCCTCCCACTCGAAGACTTTCATGCGATAACCGGAAAAATAAAATACGCGTCTAAGCATTCGCGCCTCTTTTCATTTTACGCATCGGATTTTTCATCAACCTGCCTTGGCCACAGCGTCCCACACTGGGCCGAGCACTGACATCATTATCCAACCCAGCAAAGTACCCATAATGACCGTTAATACCGGGCTGATGGCAGGTTCGATGGTGTCTATGGCTTCCTGAACTTCGCGGTTATAAAAATAACTCACGTTCATTAGAGCCTCATCAAGATTACCGGTATTTTCGCCTACCTTTAACATGCGCACCACCAACGGTGGAAAGAGCTGCAAGCGCGCGAAACTTTCACTGATGCTGCTACCCTCAGAAATATATTGCGCGGCGCGATCCAGTGCGTCGGCCATTACAGCGTTATCAACCAAGGCTTTACAGATATCGAGTGCGCGCAGCACGGTAATACCTGAGGCATAGAGCAACGCCATGTAGCTGGCAAAGCGCGCAAGTTTTATTTTAAAAGCAATAGTGCCAAATAATGGAATTCGCAATTTGTAGCCATCGAGTTTGAAGCGAAACGCGGGGGATTTTTTTGCTGCGGCGCGCACCGAATGCAACGCGATGATCGGCAAAAATATAATGGCCCACCAGTAATGAATAAAGAAATCCGACACGGCGATGAGTGCAATGGTATGAAATGGAATTTCGCCACCCATCCCTTTCACAAAGGGAATAATTTTCGGCACAAGATAAATCATCAAAAATGCGGCAACTGCAAATACCACTATGGCGACAATCGCGGGGTACATAATAATTTTGACGGTGGCGGCAATTAGCTCGTCAGTCCAGCGCAGCGTTTCCCCCATATCCTTAAGAATTTTAGGCAGCTCGCCAGTTTCTTCGCCAACGGCAATCAGCGACACAAATACCGTATCAAAATCATTGGGGTATTCACGTAAAGATGCCGAAAATGTTTTGCCGCCCTCAATAGATTCCACCAAGCTGGCGAGCACATCATGATAATAACCCGCGGGCGCCGTATCGCGCAGGTCATGCAAACCCTCGAGCAAAGGCACTCCCGATTTCGTCAGTTGCTCAAGTTGAAACACCATGTTGATCAGTTCGCGGCGCGTTAAGCTGCGCCGACCAAACCGAATATTGCTAGGCTTAAATTCAACGCCAGTAATCAAGTCTTGGCCCAGCGCTGTGAGGCGATGTTCAAGCTCTAACAAATTCGACGCCTGCACGCGGCCGTTAAATATTTTTCCGCTTTTGTCGATGGCTTTGTATTTGAATTGCGCCATGATTATTTGAACCGCCCAGTAAGATCCACCACGCGGCTGACTTCTTCAATGGTGGTTTCACCGAGCAGTACGCGGCGAATGCCGTCATCGGCCATGGTGACAAAGCCGTTGGCAATGGCGTGTTTGAGTAGCTCGCGGGAGGTTGCGCGATTGGCCACTAAGTCATCCAATTCTTCATCCATTTTCAACACCTCCATTACCGACACGCGGCCCTTAAAACCACCGGTGCATTTATCGCAACCCACAGGGTCATAAACGGTAACGGGTTGCTCAACACCCAATACAATTTGCTCAAATTCATCAGAGGGGCGCGCTTGTTTACAGTGTTTGCACAAGGTGCGCAAAAGGCGCTGCCCAATAATACCGATGATGTTTCCCGCCATGATCTCCGGCTTAACGCCAATATCGGTTAAGCGCGGAATGGCGCCCAGTGCGGAGTTTGTGTGCAAGGTGGTAAACACTTGGTGGCCGGTCATGGCGGCGCGTAAGGCCATTTCAGCCGTGGCTTCATCGCGCACTTCGCCAACGAGGATAATGTCCGGGTCTTGCCGCATTAAGGAGCGAATGCCGCTGGCAAAATCCATTTTCGCCACTTCGTTAATGGAGGTCTGGCGGATCATATCCATGGGGTATTCGACCGGGTCTTCCAAGGTCATGATATTAACCTCGATAGACTTGCGGAAATTCAGCATCGAATAAAGCGTGGTGGTTTTCCCGCTACCCGTTGGGCCAGTTACAAGAATAATCCCTTCTGGGCGGCTCATGAGAAGCTTGACGAGATCGAGGTTGTCTGGGTGAAGGCTGAGTTTTTCTAAGGGCACTATGCCTTTAGAGCGGTCCAACACCCGCAGCACAATATTTTCGCCGTGGGTAGTGGGCTGGACCGACACACGAAAGTCGATAGTGTGCCCACCCACTTTTAGCGATATGCGGCCATCCTGCGGCGTGCGGGTTTCGGCGATGTTCATTCCCGACATGACTTTTAACCGCACCGCAATAGCCGACCAATAATCTTTGTGCAAGCTGCGGATTTGCCGCAACACGCCGTCGATACGGTAACGTAACCGCAGAAAACCCTGTTCTGGCTCAAAGTGCAGGTCTGAGGCATCGCGCTTTACGGCGTCGGACAAAATAGCATTGACCAAACGCACCAAGGGTTGACTGTATTCGGTGCCGCTCAAATCTAGGCTGTGGTAGTCAACAACCCCGGTTTCAATTTCGCGCAGGATGCCGTCGACGGACAACTCGTAACCGTAAAACTGGTCGATGGAGTGGCGTATTTCACTTTCAGACGCCAACAAGGGTATAACTTCAATATCAACACTGAGCACCGAGCGAATACGATCAAGCACTATGACATCGTAGATATCTGTCATCGCCAGCTGCAGGCGCTTGGTTTGCGCATCAAAGCTTACCGGCAACACGGTATGGCGACTGGCGAGCTGTTTGGGAATAAGGCTAATAGCCTCTTGATCTGGCACGGCGTGGGAAAGATCAATACTTTCGCGGCCCATGGATTCACTGAGCACATCACGCATGATGGATTCAGTCACAAACCCTAAATCAATCAGCGTTTGCCCTAGGGGTTTACCTTTTTTTTTCTGCTCCGTCATGGCAATAGCAACTTGGTCGCTACTGACCAGACCTTTCTCGATCAGCTGATCACCTAAACGTTTCTTGGGCGCACTCATGGTGACTGCTCCGTTGAGTTCAACGTCGAACCGGGTTCTACACCTTGAGCGCCACGCTCTAACCCTTTTTGAGCGCCAGGCTCTACCCCTTCTTGAGCGCCACGCTCTAAACTTTCTAAACGCCGCTCAACAGAGATTTTGCTAAAGGCCACGGCACGCCCATTGCCAAGTGCCAGTGCCGCGCGGTAAAAACGGGCTGCCTCCTTAGTTTGATGTAAATGATCGAGCGTTACTGCCACGTTAAAAGCCACGTCGGGGTTTTTAGAATCTCGCTGCCAGGCTTCAAAAAAGGCTTGCTGCGCCGCTTCCCACTGTTGCTTGGCCGAATAGAGTGAGCCCTGCAAGAAGTGCAAGTGCGCCGCGTTTGGGAACTCGCGCAACAATGTGCTCAACTCACTCTCCAAGGGCGCACTTTGCTCACCACTGCCACTTAACGCGA
>JAYWHF010000057.1:0-1826 GCA_043777855.1 Gammaproteobacteria bacterium
TAGTGAACGGCCAGGTCGACGCGGTTACTAATGACGCCGCCGCGAATCAATTGATTGACCGTGGCATTACACCTATTGCATTGGAAGAACATCATGTCACCTTAAAATTTTCGGAAAGGTTTGAGCGCGCTACTCACTTGGGGCGAGTGACTGACGTTGAGTTAATTATGTTTTGTCGGCAAATGTATACCATCTCAAAAGCCGGCATTCCCTTGGTAAAAGGTTTGCGGGGGTTGGCGGCATCGTTGCGCAACTACACCTTTCAAACCGTGTTGAACGATGTTGTTGATCGCCTTGAAACTGGGTCCGAGTTATCGGTCGCTATGCGTTCACATCCGAAAGTGTTTAGTAATCTATTTGTAAGTATGGTGAGTGTGGGCGAAAACTCCGGCCGGCTTGATCTGGTATTTAACCAACTCAGTGAGTATATGGCGCGAGATCTACACACCGTTAAAAGTATTAAAACTGCACTCCGTTATCCAACGTTTGTGTTAATTGCTATTTCAATTGCTATGACAGTGATTAATTTAAAAGTGATTCCAGCATTTGCTGGGCTGTTTGAAAAATTTGGCGCGCAGTTGCCATTACCAACGCGAATTTTGGTGGGAATTTCAAATTTTTTTGTTAACTACTGGCTCACTATGTTAGTGGCTTTGGTTGTCGGTTTTTTCTGGATTCATAACTATGTAAACTCTCCTGCAGGTAGCCGTTGGTGGGGCGAAAAAAAATTGCGGATAATTATTGTTGGCGACATTATTGAGCGTGCTTCCCTTGCGCGTTATGCGCGTTCGTTTGGTTTAATGTTGTCAGCGGGTTTGCCCATTTCGAACGCACTAGAGCTTTGTGCAAGAGCGATAGACAATAATTTTTTAGCCGATAAGATTCGCGGCATTCGTGCGGGTATTGAACGAGGCGAGGGCATGTTTCAAACCCATTTAATCAGTGGAATGTTTACGCCCTTGGTTTTACAAATGATTTCTGTTGGCGAGGAGAGTGGCCACGTTGACACTTTGTTAGCGGAAGTAGCTGAATTTTATGAGCGCGAAGTAGAGTACGACATTAAATTATTGAGTGATCGGATTGAGCCATTGATGATCGTCATTATGGCCGGTTTTGTGACTGTGTTGGCCCTGGGTATTTTCTTGCCTATGTGGGACATGTACAGTATTCAACAATAAGTTTTTACACCGGTTAACAACTATGTATCTCAGGCGTGGATTCAGCAGTTTTGAATTTTATTTTGTTATGGTTGTTATCGGCCTCTTGATGCTGGTTGGTATTCAGCGTTACTTTCAACTTGCCGAGCAGGTTCAGCGGTTTAGTTTTGAAGTTATCGCTCAGCATTTTAATACCTCGGTCTATGGTGCGCGAGCGCAGTGGTATATTCAGCAGCAGAATAAAATCGCTAGAGATATCGTTAATCTCAGCGGTACTAACATTTTTATGAATGCGGAAGGTTGGCCGCTTACGGCGTTAAGGGAAGACGTTGTGAGCGAGCTTGATGAAATCAACTTGCCGCCCGTTAGTGTCGAAACCTGCTATCAGTTGTGGTTGCATTTGTTGCAAAATCCTGCACCTATATCCTATGCCGGTGGAGAGCCATTTGGTTCCCGCCCTTATCATTTGTCGGTGACTACTGCCGGCGACTGCCGTTACCAATTGTTTTTTGAAGACTCCAATCAGTATTACTTTGACTATGCGCCGAAAACTGGTCACGTAAGAGTTCATACTCCCGTAAAAAAATAAGGATTTAAGTACATCACTGGCAACTTGAAAATACTCAGCTATATTTAGGTTACAAAGTGCTTGCTTTATTTAAGCAACTA
>JAYWHF010000058.1:0-5098 GCA_043777855.1 Gammaproteobacteria bacterium
CAACTTGATTTAATAAATTATCATTGAATACAGCGTAACGCCCTTTTCCCGTGCGTTTTGCCTCAAACATCGCCAAGTCCGCATTGCGAATATTTTCATCCACACTCAAATCGGCGCGCACAATCGCGATGCCAACAGAAACGCTGAGAATAAGATTTCTATTTTCTACAGTAAAGGGAGCTGCAAGTGACATCTGCAATTTTTTAACGAATGCCTTTGCGGCATCTAGATTGCTGAGGTCACACATAACAGCAAATTCATCGGCGCTCAGCCGCGCGGCCGTATCAGTGTGTTGCAGCTGCGCTAACAAGCGTTGAGCGATTTCACACAACACTAAATCACCGGCATGATGGCCAACACCATCATTAATTAAACTGAAGCCATCCACGTTAAGCAGCAAAAGATATGTTGTTTGCACGCAGGCCGTTGATAGCTGGTGCTCAAAGAGACGCCGTTTAAGCAAGCGGCGATTACCCATTGCAGTTAAAGAGTCGTGGCTAGACAAGTGCTCCAATTCATTGTGTCTTGATTGCAATTCATCTAGCATTTCGTTGAGCGAAAGCGCTAAGTTATCCAACTCATCGCGGCCTCGTAAAGGCCAGCGCAAATGCTGTGCCGAACTCTGTCGCCGCTGATCGGCCAAAACCGAAAACTCAGTAATACGGCGCAAAACACGCCGATTAAGTATTTGATAAATACCGAAAAGAGTTAGCCCCACCAGAAGAATGGCATTTGAAATCAGTAAAAGTGTGGACACGTTGCGCTGACTTTTAAGCCGAGTTTCACCGGCCACAATAAGTTGTGCATTCAAACCCACCAAAGCTTCCCGGAGTTGCCAACGGCCGTTCACGGGCCGATCTGTATCGCTGCCAGCATCGCTCACATTTAAGGGGCGCAGCGTAAAATTAACCGCTGTAAGCTCGCTAATATTCATGAGGAACTTTTTATCAAGCTCCTTGGCAAAAACAAGAAAACCGTTGGAGACTGCGGAGCGAGAACTATTACTTGTAGCGCATACTCCTCGAAGAAGAGGAACTCCATTGATCCACAAAAGTTCAACTTGAGCATTTTTTTGGCTTTTTAACAGCTCCAAATCAATACCGGCCAACAGCCTTTTCTGCAAGTCGGCGTCAACGTTTGTGAGAGGATTGTTTTGTGTTCGATTACGGGAAAGAATAACAGCGCCTGATAAATCAAGGATGAGCGCACTGTTCAGCCCCACGATATTCATAGATTCAGTGGTGAAATTGCTATCGACATACTCTTGATTGCGATTCTGAATAAAGGAATAGCTATCATTCCAATTCGCATAGTCTTCTAAAAACGCCGTAAAAGAGTCACGATCTTTGCTAATAACCAGCGCAACGCGGCGTAGATCTTGTTTGTACTGCGCTTCATCAAACGCATTAAAGCGCTGACTCAATGCGAATAAAGAAAATGTAAGAAACAACCCACCCAATACTAACAACAATGCTCCCATACGAAGCAAGACCCAAGCGCTAATACTTTCGCGCTGGCGAAAGTCATGTGCATTTGTGGTATTCGGATCTTGAGAGTTTTTCATTTATCAGCGCTATCGATCTCAAAAAAAAAGACACCTATGAAGACCTTACTAAGATGGCACTGGAAGTATAGTTAGTTTTATTAGAGCGCTAACTCGTTTTGCAAAACGGCCAATTACACTACAGTAATGTTTACTCGTATCGCAGAGCTTCCGCTGGCTGGACGCGGCTGGCGCGCCATGCCGGATAAAAAGAGGCAAAAAAGCTAATGACAAGCGCGGTTAATAATACTTGTAATACATCTGACCACTGCAAGTCTGAGGGTAAATAACTGATGGGATAAACATCTGAATGTAAAAACTGTACGCCACTTATTTTTTCAATGCCACTGACCACATCTGTTACGACCAACGACAGTAAAATACCTAAAGCCCCACCCATTGCAGTTCCTATAAAGCCAATCAAACCGCCTTGCACCATAAAAATTCCAATGATTTCGGGGCTGGAGGCCCCGAGCGTGCGAAGTATCGCAATATCGCCCTGCTTATCGACGACTACCATTATTAATGTTGACACCAAATTGAACGCCGCAATAGCAATAATTAAAGACAACAACATGCTCACCATTTGTTTGGACATGTGGATGGCGTGATAAACATTGCCGTAAGTGCGCGTCCAATCAGACCCATAATAACCACTGGGCAACTTATTCACTGCGTCAAAGACAATATTCGATGCGTCGAACAAATCAGCCACTTGCAAACGGACACCGCTGACTCGCCCAGGAAATTCTGAAACTGCCGATGCCGCGTCTAAATTCATCAACGCCAACGACTGATCGACCTCTGTATTACTTTTTAAAATCGCAAGAACTTCTAACATCAATACGCTCGGCATTGAACTGCCTTCACTGCCGCCTTCATCCGCTCTGTTACGTGGAATAATTAAAGTGATTTTATCACCCACATTTATATGCAACTTATCAGCAATGCCTTGCCCGACAATGACAGCCTGTGGATTGGCCTGCAAGGCTGAAAACGTACCTGATGGCAAATAGGTTTCGAGCACACTCAGTTTTGATTCCGCGACCGCATTTATGCCAAATAAATTTATCGGTGCTACACGTTTTTGATAGGTTAATAAACCTTGAATCTGTACAAAAGGCGCGGCGGCGATAATTCGTTTATCAGCTTGCAATTGGTTAATTAACGCCGCGTAATCTTCAATACCCTCGCGATGATAAACCATTGCTTGCGGCATTATGCCAAGGATGCGCTCACGCAATTCTCGGTCAAAGCCATTCATAATCGACATAACCACAATTAATAAGGCAACACCAATTACCAAGCCTGCGGTTGATAGTCGTGAGATAAACGATACCAACTCGCTGTGGCGCCGAGAAATACCGTAGCGCGCGCCCATCATAAATGTAAACTTATTAAATACTTTATTGAACACCATTATGCCAACTCACCGCAGGACATTTCACCATCGGAAAGTGTCAACACACGGTCCATTTTTGCCGCTAGCCGCATATCGTGAGTGACTAGTATAAAGCTGGTGCCTATTGATTGATTCAGCTCCAGCATTAATGCCTGTATTCCATCAGCGGATTGCGTATCTAGGTTTCCGGTAGGCTCATCCATTAACACACACGCTGGTGATGTTACTAAGGCTCGGGCAATAGCAACACGCTGACGCTCCCCGCCTGAAAGCTCTGAAGGTTTATGTTCTAATCTATGACCAAGCCCCACACGCTTCAACATAGCAACTGCTTTTTCATTGGCGTCGCGCGTTGAAATTTTGCCAATTAACAAAGGCATACTGACATTTTCCATTGCCGTAAATTCTGGAAGCAAATGATGAAATTGATAGACAAAACCTAAATTACGATTTCGCAACCGACCTCGTTCATCGGCGCTCATCGTTGATAAAATTTGTCCTACAACGGCGACCTCTCCAGCATCAGGAATATCCAAACCGCCCAAAATATTCAGCAAAGTCGATTTACCCGAACCCGACGCACCGACAATCGCAACGCGCTCACCCGCCTGTATTGCCATATTAATACCGCATAAAACACTGACCGACAAATCACCGTGGCCATAATGTTTATGCACATTGCGACAAGATAAGACGACAGTTTCACTAGTTACAACGGCTCGATCATTCATAACGTAGGGCCTCTGCTGGCTCAATTTTTGCGGCGCGATAAGCCGGATATAAAGTTGCTAAAAAGCTCAAAATTAATGCTGTCGTACAAATCACAACAATGTCTTGCCACAGCAGAACTGATGGCAAGCCACTGATAAAATACACGTCAGGATCAAAAAAATGCATCCCAAATATTTTCTCGATGAAGGCCATAATGGGGTTTATAGTCAGCGCTATTGCGCAGCCCAATAGTGTGCCAACGAGGGTCCCAATGAAACCAACCGCACTACCCTGTACAATAAAAATTGCCATCACCTGTCGTGCCGTTAAACCTAACGTACGCAGTACCGCGATATCAGAGCGCTTATCCGCTACCATCAACACTAAACTGGACACTATGTTAAATACTGCAATAAAAATTAGAATATTCAGTAAAACACCCGTCACAATTTTTTCCATTTTAACTGATTGAAATAAATTGCCTTGCGTTTTACTCCAGTCGGTCACCGAATAATTACTATCAAACTTTTTAGCTAAGTCACTCATGACTGCTCCCGCGATATACAAATCGCTAACCTTAACGTGTAACCCCTGCGGACCGGCTGAACGAAAAAATTTCTGCGCATCGCTTAGGTGAATGATTGCCAGCTGTTGATCCACTTGTGCTCCCACTTCAAATACGCCAACCAACCTAAAACTTTTTGTGCGCGGATAAATTCCTGCTGGAGTGATTGTAATTTCAGGGGACGTTATCACCACCTTGTCTCCCAGAGCCAAACCCAGAGTTCGCGCCGCTAGGCTTCCCATAACGATGCCAAACTCCCCGGCACGCAGTTCGGCTAAAGAGCCGACTAACATGTGCTCACCAATCACTGATATCTTGCTTTCCTCTTCCGGCAATATGCCTTGAATCTGAATACCTTCCACACCGCCGGCGTAGCTAATCAAAGCATCGCCCGCAAGGTAAGGCGCCGCCCCTATGACCTCTGGATGTTCCTTCACGAGCAATGCAGCAGCTTTCCAGTTCTCTAGAAATGGGGCACGGTCAATGTAGCCATGGGGCACAACACTGAGCAGGCGCTGCTTCATTTCACGATCAAAGCCGTTCATAACCGACATCACGATAATCAAGGCCATAACACCCAAGGCCATGCCTACAAGTGAGAAAGTACTGATAAACGAGATAAACTGGTTGCGACGTTTGGCGCGCGTATAGCGCAGACCGATGTATAGCGGAATATTTTTAAGCATGTTGAGCCATCAAATTTTAATCAAGGGCGCATTAAACCTAAGTCATCGCTAGAGTACAAGGCATGAAACTGAAAGCACACAAAAACCGGGACGAGCAGCTACTTTGTGCTATGTTTAGGAGAACCCTGCCGACGACCACTTGGCTCACTTAAGCCTACAGATGAGTACACATAATGTCTGAACGCCGCAGC
>JAYWHF010000059.1:0-5096 GCA_043777855.1 Gammaproteobacteria bacterium
ATTAATCCAACCGCCGCCCTTAGCAATAATGGCAGACTCAAACTCCAAAATTAAATCACCGGCCGCTTTTAACGAAACAGTTCCCGCGTCAATCCACGTTTGAGAAGTGAGCAAGGTGGCGTTGCCGGCCAGCACGGGATTGTCATTATACCAAGCACCAGAGGTATCAATAATGCCAAGATTACCAAGACTAATTGGGCGATTCAAATCCGGCGATAAAGGCAGCGATGCCCCTTTATTTGCTCCGGTCGTTACGCTGACGTTGCCGCCCGTTGTTTGAATACTCCCGTTAATATTCAGGTGATCTGCGGCAAACATACTGACACTCGCGCCATCTGCCAAATGCAAATTAGCACTCTCATCAATCTCAATACTGCCATTTCGAGCCGTGAGGTTGTAGCGCGCAACGCCACTCGTGTTAAAAAGATCTTGGGATAATTCCAAACCATCTTCAGAAAAAAAGCCATTGGGGTTAGTTTCTAGATTTGCTTTTTTATAAGCATCGACTGTGGCTAAAAGCTTCTTTTCAACGTAGAGCGTTTGATGGAAAATGCCCACATCTTGCAGGTTCACCTCAAGATTAAACGTGCCGCCTTCAAAAGCAGTGCCATCGGGGCGAATATTGTTTTTCGGCAGGCGCTGATCCGGCCCAGAAAATACGCCGGCATGCAAAGTGCCGTGAAAATTTGCGGCCTGAGTTATTAGACTAAATGAACCCGCCGAGTTGCCACTATCAAAGGCTCCTACATAATCACCGCGGTCACTACTTTGAAAAAAATTGTTGAATGTTTGAGTAATATTGAAGCGCTTATTGGTTGCCGTTTCTTTACCTAAAATACCAGTGTAAATACGTTTCGGATCAGCGTCGGCTATGTTGACTGTCTTACCTTCAGAAATTAAATGGGTCGTATTTACATAACCCGCGGCGTAGTGAATGCCCCCACCCGAAATGTCCATCGTCGTATTCGGCTGAACAACAACATCGCCCGCCGAGCGAAGTTGAATACTACCGCCTTGCGTTAAACGTTCACCAACTTGCTTGGGCACAGAAGCGAGCGCCGCCGAAACATCCGCTAAGGGGGTACCTTTTCGTACATCGACTAAAACTTTTTGGCCATTCAGGAACCCGCCGCGCTGTAACGGAGAATCCGCCAGCTCATTACCTCGCAGCTCCACCTCAATAACATTGCGCTCCATCGGCAGATCAACTTCTACACCAGATACATCAATCTTGCTGCCTGAATCTAGCTGTATGCGGCTTGGTGTGGTTTGCTCGGGTTCGTCGTCTTCAACTGATTTTTTAACGTTTTTGGCAGGTAATTTGTACGCATAGCCATCAGCAGTAAAGGCCTCATTTAAGTTGCTCGTTGCTTCAAGAAAAACCTTACCACCTTTGGCGAGGATGTTTGCATTTGCTTGTACATGAATATTGTCGCCGGCAAACTCAATACCGGAAACTGCTTGATCCTGCGCATCGGGGGCCGATTTTTTGTTAGCTAATTCTGGCGCAACTTCAATCAGCGCATTTTTGCCGATAATGACATCGCCACCATGAGTTGCAACGCGATAATTTGCTTTATTACTTGTTAACTGCACAACGGGTGTTAAGGATTTTGGATCAAGCAATGCAGACACTTGATCGAGCGATGAAAAGCTCGCCACTTTTGTTAGCGTGTCGCGCGCGAGCAAACGCACAGTGCCATTAAAATCCACCGAAGTGGTCGCACGTATTTTTGCATTGTCGCCCACGTTAACAGCTAAACCCGCAAGGGTAACATTGCCGCGTTCAGCAATAATATTACCTAAGTTTGTAACATCACCTCCGGCATTAACTTCAATTAACAAGCCGCGCAGTGCCGGGTCACTGGAAAAAAGTACGAAAGCGTCGTCTTGAGCAGCGGCCAAAATAGTCTGGCCATCAGGGGTTTTGATGTCGCCACTATTCACTAGGTTAGGCGCCACGAATACCGCACCATTTAACGTTGTGGTGTTAATACTTGCGCCTTCGAGTATCGCAATGTCACCACGCAGAACTTTTGCATTTTTATTTCGCGCAGTTTCATCCGACGCTAAATGCAATTTGCCATTGGTATCAACCTGTAAAACGCGATCCTCAGCATCTTTGCTATCCTTAATCGAAAACGCCGCTTTGTTATCATCGGTCATGGCCTTGCTCAGTGACTTATTCAAAAATAAATCATCGTCTACATCCAGTGATGAAGCCACCAATGAACCCACATTCACTTGCGAATCCTTGCCGAAAATAATGCCATTGTGATTAATTAAATAAACGCCACCATTGGCGGATATTTTGCCAAACACAACACTGGGCGATGTAGCGTCATCTATTTTATTCAACACCAGCGACGTTGCACTGGGCTGCACAAATTTTATTTCTCCTTTTGTGCCAATATCAAAATTTTTCCAGTTTAAAATCAATCGGTTCGACTTCTGATCAATACGTAACACCTCGGTATCGCCGGTAAAACTTTTAAGCTGGTTAAACTGCTCCTCCGTGATGGCACCGGTCACAATTTTCCCCCATGCATCTTTTACTTCTACCGTTATTGTCTTGCCGGCGGCATCGGTAACTTCGCCAGACTGAACCCATACCGTCGTGTCGTTTTTAAGACCATAAACCGCCGTTGGTAAATCAGATACTATCTCTGGAACATAGGCGGAACCATTTACCCACGTACGCGATTCCGCGAATACGCTAGTCGCGCTCAACAGCCCAGCGAGAATAACTCCACTGCTCGCGGCCATGCGGCTGAGCAAATAGTCCTGCAGAAAGCTGCGATGGCTCTTGCTATGGCTGTTGCGGTGGTTGTCGCTATGACTGTTGCTATGGCTGTTGCAATGGTTAATGTACCGCTGACCTAGAAGTGCATCCATAAAAAATTAATCTCTACATTTTTGATAAGGCGGCGCCTATAACGCTAAGCTCGCGATTGTGCAGAAAGAAAATGACAAAATAATGACTACGAGATGACAACTAAAAGACTGGCAGTGTTCGTCGGTGCAGGCTTACAACAAGGGGCTTTTACACTCGGGGATTAGGCTGAAAATTATCTTAA
Organism: Gammaproteobacteria bacterium; assembly: GCA_043777855.1. GTDB lineage: Bacteria > Pseudomonadota > Gammaproteobacteria > Pseudomonadales > Cellvibrionaceae > Cellvibrio. Next base: position 3,078 of record JAYWHF010000059.1, read on the forward strand.
GAACTGACCTTAAGAACTGACCTGAACTTCCCCGAGTTCTTCAGGGCTAAGATCATTTTTCCAACGCAGCTGATCAGTGTAATGCAACAACCGCATGGCACCCTGATGGTCTTCAACGAGGGCACTGCAGTTTTCAATCCAATCACCGGTATTTGCATAGCGAATACCTTCTTGTTCAAATAAAGCGGGGTAATGAATATGGCCGCAAATAACGCCGTCATAGCCACGCTTTTTTGCTTCACCTAAACAGGCCTGCTGATAAATATCTATGGCCGCTTTCGCTCCTTTGATATTGCTTTTAATCAAACCAGCGAGCGAAAAATAAGGCCGCCCGCCCCACGCGCGAATGCGGTTAGCCCAGCGGTTTATGAACAATAGAAAATTATAACCGTGATCGCCCATTAAACGAGCAATCCAACTGTGGTTGATATAAGCGTCCATGGCATCGCCGTGCATAATCAAAAATTTCTTTCCGTCCGCCGTTACATATTCATGTTCAAGCGCAATCTCAATCGGGCCAAAAAGCTGACCACAAAAACGGCGAATGGGCTCATCGTGGTTGCCGGGAACATAAATCACGCGCACACCCCGAGCCGCTAGCTCGTAAAACTTTAGCATTATTTGATAGTGTTTTTGTGGCCAACAAAAACGCCGCTTTAGCGACCAAAGATCAATAATATCGCCCACAAGATAAAGCGTGTCGCAATGAATTTGATTGAGGAAATCTAATAAGTAATCGGCTTTGCAGTCGCGGTAACCCAAGTGGATATCTGAAATCCAAATGGTGCGTGCATTAATAAGAGAGCTGACAGGCCTAGGTGGGAATTTTGCTTCCGGCGCTAAGGGCACACCTGAAAACAAAAACTCATTTGACACTACATCTAGCGGCAACTTAGCTCTGGACACAGTCATGAGATAAATCCCTACGTTGTTTCTGTTATTTTATTCTTGCAAATATTTGTGACGCTGAGACAACAATTTGATGAAGGTTTAATGACTATCTGCATTAGCGTTTACGCGCCCGGAGCAAGGCGTCTACTATTGAGGTTAGATCGGCTTCACTCACATCGGCTACTGTAGCGCTACATCCACAGTCATAATATTATCGCCGCGTTTTATTTGCAGGCTTGCAGAATTTCCTAAATTATTATACATCTCTAGAATTTGCTCAGGGTTAGACATTGGCCAACCATTGACAGCAACGACCAAGTCACCCGCTTGCAATCCCAGCGCTTTAAACTTATCAGCATCGCGACCTGGGGCTAATTTAAAGCCCGCCAATTTTCCGTTGTCATTATGCGTATTCAAAGAAACCACATTGGACATGCTGCGCCCCAGCGCAGTAATGGCCTGATCAGGCAAACTCACCGTAGGATGATACAGCGGCGCAGGAGCCTCAGGCTCAGCATGATCGGCTTGCCAATCAAGCATTTTTTGTGACTCTTCACGCGATAAAATAGCAGTTGCACGGGAAACATTCGGCGTCGATTTTGAATCGCCCTGATACAACAACAGAGCTTCTAATTCTCCATGGTTGCTGATGATGACTCTATCATTCATTACTTTTGTTAGAACAATATCGTCACCAACGGGTAAATGAGCACCCACGGCATAGATGTCTTGTTTGTTTCCTACATTAATGATTGCGTGCCCTTTGCTTTCATAGTTACTCGCCACCACACCCATCAACACAATACTCAATTGTGTTTCAGTAGCCGGCAATTCATGCGCCGCTTTTCCTTCTGAGTTTTCTGCCACTTTGCCAAAAACAGGTAATAATTTTAATTGGTTTATATCTATATTGGGATGATTGACGCCAGCTACTTCAATGCTAGTTAGTTCTGTGCCAGCTATTTCTGAGCCAGTTACTTCTGTATTAGCTACTTCGATACCAGCTGCTTCAACACCAAAATGAAACGTCAATAAACGCGAAAGTTCCGGAGTAGGAAAAACCAGCCAAAATAAATGAGCCGAACTAAAACACAAACAGCTTACCAAGACAAAGCGAACCACGAACTG
>JAYWHF010000060.1:0-1821 GCA_043777855.1 Gammaproteobacteria bacterium
GGATTGAAACCGACCACTAAAAGATATCCACGCGACATAAGCGCAGCAGCTGTTTCCCGCAACACATGGTGCGGACTCTGACTGAAATCAAGTACGTGATGTAATAGGGCGACATCGATAGAATTTGCGGGTAACGGCAAATGATTGAAATCAGCTAACGCCGATACGCAAGGATTCAAACTAGGCTGCGGATAAAATGCGAACCTATGAGATATACGGCTTGCACCCACCAAATCTAGCTGGCTAGCAATACTTAATTGCAACAAATGATAGCCGAATAAGTTACGAAGCTGTTCGTCAATGAGCAACTGCTCCTCTTGCAATAACGCATGCCCTAGCGGCGACCCAAACCATTCACTTAGTGGCCCAAGAGAAGTGCGCAACGGTAAGACACCAAAACGCTTTCGCCACACCAGTCGCGCACGGACAAAAGCACGCTGGATAGCGGCAAAAAAACGACTTCCTAAAAAGAGACGGTGTGGCATACCCTGTTCTCAACAAAAAGCCATGGATTTCAATCTGCTATTATCGCGGATTTAAAGAAGATCAGGACAGAGGATAATATGCAAATTCACGCTATTCCGGCTTTTGAAGACAATTATTTCTGGCTAATTCAACCTGATACTCAGCACGCTGAGGCTTATGTTATTGACCCAGGTCTGGCCGAACCGATTTATCGAGCCCTAAGATCACATGGATTGACATTAGCCGGGGTTTTAATCACGCACCACCACCACGATCATATCGACGGCGCGGCGGAACTTGGACAAACCTTTAAGGTTCCGATTTATGGACCGCAATCGACAAAAATTCCGCAAGTTACCCACGTCGTTAAGGAACACGATCTTCTGCTTTTGAGGTCGCTTTGTGCTCATGTCATAGAAATACCTGGGCACACGCGCGACCACATTGGCTATTTCATACCCGATGATCAAAGCGCTACAGCTAGTCAACCACCTCTACTATTTTGCGGTGATACCCTATTTGCTGCTGGCTGCGGGCGCTTGTTTGATGGCAGCGCCGAGCAACTTTTTCAATCTTTACAGCGCATTACTACGCTGCCTGAACATACGCTTATCTACTGCGCCCACGAGTATACGCTTAGTAATCTTCGCTTTGCGCTGCACATCGAGCCAGATAACGCCGCGCTTATTGGGCGGCGAACCGCTGTCATGAACACTCGCGAACTTAATCTGCCGAGCATTCCAAATTCATTGGCGCTTGAAAAGCAAACCAATCCATTTTTGCGCTGTCATCTGCGCCATGTTCATCGGCGAGTTGAACAACTTACGGGCTTAACGGTAAAAACCGAGCTGGAGGTGTTCACGCTATTGCGACGCTTAAAAGATCATTTCTGAGAACTCGAGCCAGTACATAAGCACACAAGTTGACCGACTTTGACCCACACTCTAGACTTCGATGAACCTAAATGCTTTTGCTCGTGCGCAAACATACGTTAAAAAAACCACAGCAATCAATTCACGAGTAGACGCTTCTATGATTTTTTCCCCGCCCAACGCCGCACAATATCATTCGCCGCAAAACCGGCTGATTAAAAAATTGATCATAGTTCTAACATTGGCTCAGCTAGTCGGTTGCAGCTATTTGCAAGAAAAGAAAGCTGAAAATATTGCTGTCGACGTGCCCGCAACGGCTACAACTGCAGAGATACTCACAACACCTCTTCAAATACCCGCCTTGCTGCCAGGCCAAAATCAAGACGGAAGCTACGATAATATTTGGGATAGAATTCGCAACGGATATGGCCTGCCCAGTGTCAGCAATGATCAAATCAACCATCAAATTCGCTGGTACTCCAAC
>JAYWHF010000061.1:0-1817 GCA_043777855.1 Gammaproteobacteria bacterium
CTTGGTCCACTAGGCCTCCATTCTGGCTTGCAGGGGCCTGAAAATGGCGCCATAGTTCGGCCCCATGAGGAAGTCATCGAAAGAGCGCCGAATCAACCTACGCTTGCCAGCACCGGCATTTGTTGAGATCGAACAGCTAATGCGCGAAGGCAAGGGCAAGTTGTCCTACAACGCCTGGGTAGCTCAAGCCATTCAGGAAAAAATTGAACGGGATCGCGTGCGCGAAATGTCGCCCATCTACCGTAACGGAGCGCAAAAAACCTTTTACGAATTCTTTGCAGGCGGCGGCATGGCTCGGCTAGGCCTCGGCAAGGAATGGGGCTGTTTATTCGCCAATGATTTCGATCCTGCCAAGGCACGCGCCTATCGTGAAAACTGGGAAGGCGGACGTGAGTTGAAGGTGGAAGACGTAAACAAACTAGCCACTGCCGATCTTCCGGGAACAGCCGATTTAGTCTGGGCGTCCTTTCCCTGCCAAGATCTTTCACTCGCTGGAAAATATGCTGGTATCGGCAATCAAAGCGATCATGTGCAGACTCGCTCCGGAACATTCTGGCCATTCTGGCGACTGATGGATAGTCTGGCTGATGAAGGCAGAAAACCCAAAGTCATTGTCCTGGAAAATGTCTACGGCGCACTCACATCCAATCAAAGCAAGGATTTCGCCGCAATTGGCTCGGCATTCGTCAAGTCTGGCTACAAATTTGGTGCGGTTGTCATCGACGCTAAATGGTTTGTGCCACAATCCCGCCCGAGAGTTTTCATTGTCGGTGTGCAAGCTGACCTTGCCATTCAGCCTGAGCTAATCTCAGATCAGCCCGCCGAGCCGTGGCATGTGGCGGCGCTACAATCGGCCTATATGCAATTGAGCGAATACGCCAAAAAACAATGGGTCTGGTGGGCGCTGCCTAAACCAAAACAACGACGACAGATTTTCGCTGACGTAATTGAAGAAACACCTGAGGGCGTTGACTGGCATACGCCTTCAGAAACCAAGCGCTTACTGGCGATGATGACCCCCGTTAATTTAAAGAAAGTAGAACAAGCCAAGAGATCAGGTATCCGTTTTGTAGGCGGCGTTTATCGACGAACCCGCAACAATGAGCACGGGGAAAAGGTTCAGCGGGCTGAAGTACGATTCGATGACATAGCCGGCTGTCTTAGAACGCCCTCCGGCGGTTCCAGCCGGCAGCTGATTCTCGTTATTGAGAAAGACAGAATCAGGTCGCGGCTTTTGTCTCCGCGCGAAGCGGCAAGACTGATGGGACTCCCTGATAGCTACAAGCTGCCTAAAAACTACAACGAGGCTTACCACCTCTGCGGCGATGGCGTGGTCGCGCCTGCGGTGCGGCATTTAACTCATCATCTTCTGAATGCATTGATAGAGAACAATCGGGCAGAAACCTTGCTTTCTCAGCGAGTGGCATAACATGAAGTCATCGCTTAATGCCTTCGCCAGAAAAGAAAAATTTGTCGGTAAAGGCCCTTTATCCGTAGCACTGGTGATAACCGATCTGGCCAAAAACAAATCATTTCCACTCAATTCAGCGGATTTTGTAACCGAAAGTGGCGGCCAGGTGTTAGGCCTCGGAAAATCAGCAGTTCAGGCGATTCTGAAGAGATATGGTATTGATCGGGTACTTGCAGAAGAAGGCGGCAGAACCAGCCGAGGTAGCTTGGGCAAGATGCAGGCTTACGTGTCATTCATGAATGACGCTTACCACAACAACACCCTCGACTTGGCTCTTGCAGAGCAGTTCTGGATCGAAAAGGTGAGTGCTTATTTTTCCAGCAAGCCACTGACGTTACGAGTAGAC
>JAYWHF010000062.1:0-1816 GCA_043777855.1 Gammaproteobacteria bacterium
AGCAAGCCATTTGGGGCAATACGGCATCAGAGGTTGATGACGATACCGCCATACTGTCGCAACACGGACGTGCTACGCATTGACCTAAATTTATGGTTCATCTAAAACGAGGCTTGGTCGATAACGATCAGCCTCTTTTCATGTTCTGAGCCATCAACTCACTTTAGCGCAACACCCTCTTCAGCACCTTACGCCGCCAACAACCTAAACGCTCAATAATGCGATCTAACTAGCATTTTGCTGGTTAAATGGTTTTATTATTTCAATAGCATTTCAGGTATAGTTACTGATAAAGTTAAGCTTTACGCACAATAATAAATCATGACCCTTGGAAATTTTCCTTACACATATTTCACGAACGAGAACACAATGATGCAACGTCCTCTCAATATGTTGATTTGCTTACTTGGCTTAGGCGTCACTTCTTACAGCTTTGCGGATAATAATGATAAACACGTGAAAATAATCGAACCGACAAAAACAGTGACGAGTGTTCAACCTGCCGCTATAGATACGGAGCACTTTGAGTTAGGACCTTACGTAGGCCTATTATCTGTCGAGGATTTTAACAGTAACCTCGTTACCGGAATTTCATTTACTTATCACATTAGCAGCAAGTTCATTGCTCAAATGAATTACGGCCTTTCGTCTGTTGGAAAAGCGGCATTTGAGGAAGGCGCAGCGGCTGAGGGTAGCTTCCTCGCAAAAAAAGATCGCGACTTTAAGTCCGTAAATATTTTGGCGGGTTACAAGTTACTCGATGGGCGATCATTTCTTGGAAAAAATCATAAATTCAACTCAGCGATTTACTTAATGGCTGGCGTTGCCAAGGTGCAATTTGCGGGAGAAAAAAATACTGGCTCTGTGCTAGGCGCAAGCTATAGAGCGGTTATCACTGACTGGGTAACGGTAAATTTTGATTTGCGCGATACCATCGTGAGCCGGAATTTTTTGAACGACAAAAAATCCACTAACAACACTGAAGTGTTAGTGGGGGTCAATGTATTATTTTAAAAAACTCACCGTTGGCGGGATTAGAATGAAAATTTTAATCCCGTTGAAATTTGCGTTGTACTTACAGACTTACCAACTTCTGTTATAAGACTTGATCTATAAATATAATCCCTAAAATCAAAATGCAATCCAAATCGCCGATTAAGTGCGACTTGATAACCAACACCTACCGTGTAACTCATACTGGATTCGCCGCCGAACTCCGTATCACCAACCCCCGCGACAACGTAAAGCGATGACAAACTGGCTTTAGCCGGTGAAGGAAAAAATTCTCCCTGAAAAAAGTTATAGCCGACCAGTAAATCGTAATGCGTGAATGTTCTATCGTCGCCCGAAACATAAGACTCGTTCCCAGAAAGCCTTTTTTCTGCCGAGGACTGAGATACATTAGTACGTAAATAATTGTACTGTATGAAGTAATCTTCCGAAGCGCGAAACGTGGCGCTAATTCCAGGCGCAAACTCACTGGTAAAATTTTCGATATTGATAATGCCGCCAAACAGGCCAAGCTCAAAAACTTCGTTATTGATATCCAAAATATCGTTATCTTCAGCAGAATCTGCGAACGCCGACGATGATACAATAAGGAAAGCCGCAAAAATAGCGCTTAAACTTCTCGTTAAAAAAATGAATTGAAACCTAGTGTCCATGCATTTAATCTCACATTGTTATTGTCAGCTGAAACAGAGTAAGAACGATACTCACCTTTAAACAAAAAATTCCTACCCAAGTAGTAATGCAATCCAAGACCAAAATGATTAAAATCTGAATCGCTAATAAGCAGCGGGGTTAACTTTGGTTG
>JAYWHF010000063.1:0-1813 GCA_043777855.1 Gammaproteobacteria bacterium
GTCATTGGCTGCGCCGATTGGAGCTACGAAAGGCCTCGCCGGGTAACGTTTGCGTTGTGGTTTGTAGTTATCGCTGAGCTGATTGCTTATTGCTGCCACCGTTTGATTCAGCTTTCCCGGTTTTGCTTTTGGCAGCGGCTGCTTGCCGTACAGCGGTGCGTATTCTTTAGGGGACTCTAATACGACAATGTGGGATGCTAGTTTCCCATAGTTTACTTTTGGTTCATTTGCAATTACCGGCTTAAACCGCACACGCCCTGCCACTCCACGCGCACTATCAGACTCTTTTTTTATACCGAAAATTGATTCAGCTAAATCTAGTACGGGACTGTGGTGAGTATCAGAGTTGGGACTGATTTGTGTTTTTCGGTTATCTTTTGGCTTAATGTGGAATAGCTGGGTTAAACCCATGCCACACATTTTTGAGATGTCGGCTGTACCGTCTGACGTTACATAAAAAATGGGGATAGCATTAATTTCATTGGTGGCGAGTTGCTTTAGCCGAAAATTCCAGCTTTGCTTTTTTTGTTTTTCCGCTTTGGGCTCATTACTATCTGGCTCACTATCCATGTAAGCTTTGTACGCACCTATCGCCTCTATATCCGACGCATTCTTCGACTCCGCAAGCCGGTCTGTACTTATGGCCTCGCTTGCCGATGGCGTGTGAAATACCCAATCCATATGCTTACTGCTGTTCATACTTGCCGTTAACACCAGCGTGCCGTTAACTGACTTTTTACCAGGCTCAGCCGCCGTTTTAGTTGCAGTTCCGGAGCATTTGAAAAAGCTAAACACTTTTTGGTAAAAAAGACACTTACCTTGGTGCTGGTGCGCAATTGCATTCTCTGCGACTACTGCAACCCCTTCATATTTGCCATTAGATATTAATTTTCCGAGCTCTGAAGTGAGAGCGGTGTGTTTGTTTTCAAGAGAATAATCACTGCACTGTGGCAAAAATGCACCCGCTGCGGGGCAAGTCGAATTACCGTTTTTTTTATCGATTCGTGCATGCAAACAAGGGCTTAATTTCCAATCGTTGCCCGACTTAAACAGCCATGCGGTATGCACCCTTGATGTAAAAGTTAAACCGTCCGCACTCGTGAACAAATTTTTATATTCCTTAGCGTTAGGAGTTAGGTCCCGTATCCACCGCTGAGTCTCGTTATACCGAGTCACTTTGCCAAAGCTGGCAATCTCTAGCACCTCACGAATGGCGCCGCGCAGGGTTGAGCCTTCAAAGCCATATTTTTCGACTGCTTCACCCTCTTCTAAGACATGTAGCTTTAGCGGGTGAATGTGGTTGCAATTGACACCATGTTCGTTCTTAACGCTTCTCTCACCACCCACCAAAATCGGGGTTTTGGCCGTAATCTTTATTTTCAAACGTCCGCTAAAGCCTTCAGCCAGCGGCACATCGTGGCTGGGCTTGGGCTTGTGCTCGGTCGGCGGGAAGTACACCTTTTCATTCAGCGGAACAAAGGCAAAGGGGGCGTGAACGACGGGTCGGGTTGCCATGGCTTGTGTCCTTGTCTAGGTGGGTGTTTGATTGTTTGCGGTTTGCTGTGCAGTTGCCCCGACCAGCGCAAACGCGACGGGGCGCAGGGCGCTGGTAGCGCTTTGCTGCAGCCAAATGCGGCGGTAGGTGAGTGTTTTAAATGCACCTAAGCCGCTGGCGTAGTGCAGGTCGTCGTAAATGCAGGGGGTTACCGACCCAAACGTCTTAATTGCGGTGCGCGTGACGGCCAGCTGCCAGCCGCCTGAACGGGGGAATACTTTGACCGTCACAACAAGGTCGGTGGCGGTCTCGGTTACA
>JAYWHF010000064.1:0-5044 GCA_043777855.1 Gammaproteobacteria bacterium
AACGGTTTTTTTGCGTGCATCCGCCACCAGTTTTATAAAGTGTTGGTAGGTACGGTCTACACCCGCTTGGATAACCTTTGACATTTTTGGTGCAAGCGCTCTATCGATGCTAGGCGCTCCACCGAGATCTGTCGTGCTTATACCGTCAGTATTCAAACCAATTTTCTGTAAACTATTTTCAAGTGTTGGGAAAGCGCCGAAAACGCCGATGGAGCCGGTGATGGTGGTCGGCATTGCCCAAATCTCATCGCCCGCTGTTGCCATCCAGTAGCCCCCAGATGCTGCCACTGTGCCCATAGAGATAAAAACCGGGATACCGTGTGAGCGTACCGCGGCGATTTCAGTGCGGATTATTTCTGAGGCGAAAGCGCTGCCGCCACCGCTGTCGATGCGAATAACTAATGCTTTTATGTCGTCGTTTTCTTTGATATCGCGCAAGAGTTCTAGGTAGGTTTCACTGCCGATGGAGCCTTCGGGCTGATGGCCATCAACGATAGTTCCAGACGCAATGAGTAAACCTATTTTGTCAGGCTTGGCTGCATTGAGTAAGCTACCTTCAGAGTTATATCGGTGTAGGCCCACGCTGCTATAAAAATCTCCATCCTCATCTTTGCCAAATTTTTCAATGAGTAAGTCGTCGACAGCTCTGCGATCCAAGAGCTTATCAACTAAGTGTTCATTGAGTGCGAGTTGGGCGCTATCACCATTCAAGGCGGCAAGTTTCGTGTCTAAATTATTAATTAAATTGTTTAAGCTTCCCGCCGGTAGCTTCCGTTGCGTTTCGACTCGGCTGGTATACTGTGCCCATAACTGGTTGAGCCACTGACTGTTGTGTTCGCGGGATTCGTCACTCATGTTATCGCGCAAGTAGGGCTCTACATAGTCTTTATATTTTCCAGAACGAAAAACATGGACGTTCACGCCGAGTTTTTCCAACGCACTTTTGTAATAGGTAATGTAGCGTCCGAAACCCGTTAATTGCACTTCACCCATAGTGTGCAAATAAATTTCATCCGCAAAGCTGGCAAGATAATATTGATCTTGGCTGTAATTGTCGCTGACGGCGATAACGCTTTTTTGCTTTGCCTTAAATGCAAGAAGCGCGTTGCCTAATTCTTCCATTTTAGTAATCCCACCGCCATCGAGGCGGCCGAGTTCCAACACAATACTACTAATGCGATTGTCGTCGGCGGCACGGTTAATTGCCTCGACTAAATCGCGCACCAGTGTTTCGGTATCCTCTTCTTCTTCGCTGAGTAACATGCTGGCAGTGTCCATATAACTTCGTTGATCGACCAACATGCCCGTGGGCGCTATGCGCAATGCAAACTTGTCCGGCAAAGGTTTTTCTGCATGGTTGCCTATGGCAAAGATAAGTGCAAAAAGCACGACCAAAAAAATAACATTCATTAGGGTATTGCGGAGCCAAGTGATGAACGAGCCTATTCCATGAAACAGGCCACTGAAAAATCGGCGAAACAGGCTGCGTGGTTTTTGATGTTGGTAAGGGTAGGTCACAAGAGTTTCCTTTTAAGCTGGGTTCGGAGGTGTGTTAGAGATTTGCCACTGTAAATAAGATTGTTGTTGTAACCAGCGGCTTGTCATCATGGCGGCATTAAATAGTAGAACAATCAGTGCGACAATGACCCAATCGCTCCAGGTTCCACGACCTAATGCCATGGGTATTATCCAGATGAAATAAGGGAGTACTGCAAAGCAAATCCAGCTATAGCTGCGGTAAGATTTTTTTAAAAACCCCGGAATGAAAATTGCGAGAGGAATGATTTTAAATAACCACAGCGCCACCCCATTTTCACCGGATTGAAAGTTAAGCCACGTTATTAAAATCATTAATAACACGTAACTAAGATGTGTTGTGTTTAATCCCTTAGTCAATTTTTTGTTGACTTGCTCAAGTGCGGTGTTCAGCTCAGCCTCTGTTGGCAGTGCGTCGCTGGGCGGCAAATTAGGCATGTTGTTTTGACTCCAGTTGCAGAGCGATCTTGGCAACTCGTTTTCCCAGTGCCTGACAGAGAGTTATTTCATCATCACTGAGCAGCGCTGGATCCTTGCCGGCGGCTAGGTGAGATGCGCCATAGGGCGTGCCCCCAGTTCTGGTTTTGGATAGCGCAGACTCACTGTAGGGTATCCCCGTAATCAACATACCTTGATGCAGTAAAGGCAGCATCATTGTTAGCAGCGTAGTTTCCTGACCTCCATGCAGAGAGGAGGTGGACGTGAATACGGCGGCGGGTTTATTGATTAAGTCACCGTTTAACCACGCGCCACTGGTGCCGTCTAAAAAGTATTTTAAAGGCGCTGCCATGTTGCCAAACCGAGTAGGGCTGCCAAGAATTAGCCCTGAACAATTTTTTAAATCCTCATCGTTGCAGTAAACGGCACCGGAAAGCGGTACAACCGGTGCGGTGGTTTCATTCGTGGGCGATACTGTTGGTACGGTGCGCAACCGAGATTCGATGACGGCATGAGGTTCGCTTGCAAGTTCAACACCGCGTGCGATTTGTTGAGCCATGGCTAACGTCGCACCATTGCGGCTGTAGTATAAAATAAGTACGTAAGGTGTCATCGAATTATTACCTTTAAAGAATACTGAGTACATTTTCGGGAGGGCGACCAATAACAGCTTTGGCGCCGTTGATGGCGATCGGGCGTTCGATTAGTGTTGGGTTTTCTGCCATGGCTTTGATGAGCGCTGAGTCGCTTAGCCCTAAATCGTCAAGCTTGAGCGCTTTATAGCTAGCTTCACTTTTGCGTAAGAGATCGCGCGGGCTCATTTTTAATGTTGTTAACAATACTTTTAAGGTTTTTGTTGTTGGCGGATTCGCGATGTAAAGTATCAGGTTTGGTTTGTGGCCACGGGCTTCTAACAATGCAAGTGCTTCACGCGATTTTGCGCAGCGTGGGTTGTGGTAAAGTGTGATCATTCGTAATTCCCACTAGGTGAGTCATTCATTATCCGGCGCATTATAGCGGTTAATTGTTTCGAAAGAGGGTCTGTTTGCAGTGAAATCTTTAGCGACAAAAGTGCATCATCTTTTCTACACGGCTAAAAGTTTTATAGATTTGGCCGTTCGTGTGTATGTTAAAAAGTCTTGCCAACAAAGCGCTGCCTCGCTGACCTACCTGACGCTTTTTGCGATAGTACCTTTGATGACCGTTACCTACGCCATGTTTTCTATTATTCCTGCTTTTCAGGCCTTAGGTGGGCAATTCCAATCCATGATATTCGCCAATATATTACCCAGCAATGAACATATAGTTATCAAATACATTCAGGATTTTTCGCAACAGGCGCGCAAGCTTACGGCGTTTGGCGTAGTGTTTTTGATGGCCTCAGCCTACTTTATGCTCAAAAACATAGAGCAACACTTCAATGCAATTTGGAATGTGCCGCGAGGCCGTCGTGGAGTATCTAATTTTTTACTTTATTGGGCGGTGCTGAGTCTTGGGCCCTTGTTATTGGGCTTGGCCTTGGTGATGAATACTTATCTGTTGTCGCTGAAAATTTTTGTGGGTAACTACGATAGTTTCGATGTTGTTTCGCAATTGTTTAAATGGTTGCCCTGGCTGTTTACCAGTGCTGCGTTTACGCTCCTGTTTGTTGCCGTACCCAATTGTAAGGTTCGTGTGAGTCACGCGGCTTTGGGCGGTTTGTTGACCACGCTGGCTTTCCAATTGTGTAAGCTCGGGTTTGGCTGGATGGTCACCCATTCTTCGCTTAAGTTTATTTACGGTGCCTTTGCGGTAGTGCCCCTGTTTTTATTATGGATTAACTTGAGCTGGATGTTGGTTTTGGGCGGGGCGGTATTTGTGCGCAGTATTAGCCTATATCAAGTTGGGTTAAAAGACCGCCGCTATCCGGATTTTTTTGCGTGCTTATTGGTGTTGTGGCAATTTCATTTGGCGTCGTTCAAAGGCGATCAAGTGACCAATACGCAATTACTTCACCTCGGCCTTTCCTCGGAGCAGTGGCAAAGGCTGCGTGAAATATTGCTTGATAATCATGTTATTAGTGTGAATCAACAAAATGAATTTGTACTCAGCCGCGACTTGGCGCACGTGAGTCTTCTGGATGTTAAGCAGTTTCTCGGCGCCCCGCATCGTCTACCGGCCGATTCATCATGCCTCAACGATTTGCCGTGGCTTGAGCACGCCAAAGAATATCTTGGACAATTGGATGCTAGCGAAAACGAGTCCTTGAGCCCTACTGTCGAAGCTTTTTTTGAGTCAAAAAAGGGCATTGGCAAGAGCACAAAAAATATTTCTGTGTAGTGGCGAATGCCTGTCTATACTCAAAATATTGTTTCCAGTCTAGGCTCCAAAAGTTCTTTTATGACGATACCTCTACTCATCTGTGATGACTCGAACCTCGCGCGTAAGCAAGTTGCGCGCGCATTGCCGGAAGGCTGGGATGTCGACATTACCTTTGCTACGAACGGTGCAGAGGGTATTAGAGCCATCCGTGAAGGAAAAGGTGAAATGGTCTTTTTAGATCTAACTATGCCGGACATGGACGGCTATCAAGTATTAGAAGCGGTGAAATCAGAAGGCATAGATTCTATGATTATCGTTATTTCCGGCGATATTCAACCTGATGCACATGCTCGCGTTACCAAGCTAGGGGCAATTGATTTTATTCAAAAGCCGGTAAACCCGGAAAAGCTGCAAGAGGTTCTGCGCAAGTACGGGCTCTTCTAATTGAGTACAAACTTTGTTAATAGTGACCAACCATCTAGTTGTTTTTAGTGGTTTCCATCCTGTCGAATCCGCGTTAGATTGCCCGCCGCCTGAATTAATTCTGTTTTGATTAAAATGCCGTGTTCATCGCGATCTTCATCAAGGCATTTGTTTTTTTAAAAAAACTACCTGTGGGCATTTTTTGAGGGCAATCCTGACCCTCGCTCGCGCCCCAAAAAATTGGTAAAGCATTTATGCATCTCTCTCGTTTTGGCCAAAAATTCAGTGGTACCGCTGGCATAGTGACTCTCATGGAAGATTTAGGCGATGCTCTGCGAACTAACCC
>JAYWHF010000065.1:0-14362 GCA_043777855.1 Gammaproteobacteria bacterium
TGAAAATCTGTTCGAGCAGTCTCGTGCGCTACTGCAAAGCCTTTGGGCCGAGACGAGCTACCGTATGCAATCACGGCGAGATAATCCGGTGCATGCTAAACAGGAGTTTGACGGACTGTTAAATGCTGATCCGGGTTTAAGCGTAAAACTGTCTTATGATCAAAATCATGACATTGCTGCCCCGTTTATCCAGACGGGAGTGCGTCCTGCTATAGCGATATTGCGCGAGCAAGGGGTTAATGGGCATGTCGAAATGGCCGCGGCGTTTGATCGTGCTGGTTTTAATGCAGTCGATGTTCACATGAGTGATTTGTTAACAGGCCGCGTATCGCTTCAGGCTTTCAAAGGCTTGGCGGCTTGCGGAGGCTTTTCGTATGGCGACGTGTTAGGCGCCGGAGAAGGCTGGTCAAAAACCATTTTGTTCAACACTAAAGTACGCGATGAATTCGAGCGCTTTTTCCATCGCAACGACAGTTTCAGCCTAGGAGTCTGTAACGGTTGTCAGATGATGTCTAACCTAAAAGAGTTAATGCCAGGCGCCGATCATTGGCCGCGTTTTGTTCGCAATTTATCCGAGCAATTTGAAGCACGGGTTAGTTTGGTGCAGGTGCAAGAATCGCCCTCGGTGCTGTTTCGTGGCATGGCCGGTTCGCACCTGCCGGTTGCCGTCGCTCACGGCGAAGGTTATGCGGAATTTTCCAGTAACAGCGCGTTACGTGCGTGCAACGAAAGCGGCACAGTGGCCATGCGGTTTATTGATAACGGCTTAAATGTAACAGAGGCCTATCCTGCAAACCCAAATACATCGCCCTTAGGCATAACAAGTCTTTGCAACCGCGATGGTCGTGTAACCATCATGATGCCGCACCCAGAACGCGTGTTTCGCACCGTCACCAATTCGTGGCATCCAGATGATTGGCAAGATGACGGCGCTTGGCTGCGGCTGTTTAGAAACGCGCGGGTATTTGTGGGTTAATTGATTTTGCAAACAACCATCATAAAAACGCCAAATCATACGATAGATAATTTGGCAAATTTTACGATGGTAAAGCGACGCGCTACAACAGTATTCTTTACTTCCATCTTTTAGATGATGTTAGCTTTCGTATTTTTTATCTCGCTGCCTCATCCAAACGCCACACAAACTTCGCGTGAAACCAACAGGCAACCGCAACGCCGTTTTCAGTACACGGTGAAAATTTCCAATAGGCTTGTGCATGCTTTACTGCAGCGATATCAAGTCGATCAGAACCGCTAGTGGATTCAAGTGCAACTTCAGAAACCCTGCCTTTAGCGGTGACTAAAAGTTTCATGTGCGTTGTACCTTCCTCCCCCAAATGCCGTGACGTCATTGGGTACTCCGGCCTGCTTGGGTTTATCAATTTAGGTTTAGTCACTGTTGATACTTGTTCAACGATGACATTAGTTTCTGGTGCAATTAGGTTGATCGTCTCGCTTGATGGAAATTCGATAACGGTTAAGGGTTGTGCTAGTGGTTTGATGATTGGCTGTTGGGGTTGGGAAAAATCCGGATCTTTGAAGATCGGTAGAGGTATCGGAGTATTTTTTTCTTGGATAAATTGGATGGGGTCGGGATGAGTAGTTTCAGGATTTTTTCCCCCGCTGAGTCCGCTGATAAGTCCACCGATCAGTAGCGTATGAAAAGCGATAACAAAAAAGAAGCCTAGGGATTTTTGCTGAACGTTTTGTTGGGTGTGATAAGACATATTATGGTTACCATTTTGAAGAGTTTATCTGCAAGAAATGGTGTGCGGATACAAACAAGCCAACGATCTGGTAGTTGTATCCACCATTTCCAGGAGTTTGCACCTAAGGCGTAATCGCCTTGGCACTGAAATTATAGGCTCAGATTGGCCTTGTGATGCTTTAAGCGACATATTTGTTTGGAGTAACTGCAGCCTCTCAACCCTCGAAAATTGATATAAACACCCGACTAGGATAAGTTGCGTTCCTTTTTTGGGTTAACGTCTGGCAGAGTTTTTATTATGCAATTAGAAAATTTTACGATTTCTGAAATCTCAGTGGGGCTTTCGAAAACCTACAGTAAGATCGTGACACAAAAAGACATCATTTTATTTGCCGCCTGCTCCGGTGATGTAAACCCCGTACACGTCGATAAAGACTATGCGGCTACAACGCCCTTCGGTGAGCCTATAGCCCACGGTATGTTGACGGGCGCCTTAATCTCGGCGGCTATTGCAACTCAGCTCCCCGGGCCGGGTTCGGTTTATCGTAGTCAAAGCCTACAGTTTAAGCATCCGGTCAAGGTGGGTGACAGCGTGGTGGTCACTCTTACGGTAACTGAGATAAAAGAACGAATTAACCTAGTCGTGTTGGATTGTGTCGCCCACAATCAGGACGGGAAACTAATTGCTAAGGGTGTGGCGGAGGTTATTGCCCCCAGTGAAAAGCAAACTCTGGCGTTGCCAGTCTTGCCGGACATTGTATTGTCAATGATGGATACTCAATAATGCTTTATCGGTAAGATTTCAATTCAATGGGAAATTTTACGTCCGTGCTTGAAATGGCCTCAGATCGATAGGGTCACAGATCGATAGGGTCAGACTCCATTGATATTTAATTCTTCCTTTTTAAAATAGAAAAAAGCAGTCCCAAAGCCCTCAGTATGAAAGTGCTGAGGGCTTATTTTTTATTAGCGGCTGATTTTAGTTTTTTGAGTTACGCTGCTTTGTGTGGTCTGTGAGTGATATCACCACGCCCAACCAATAGACCATCAATAGAAATATCTTCATCCAACGCATCCCAATGAATCCCACGAGAGCTTAATTCAAACTTCTCAAGCTCTGCTTTTGATGCGTTCATTAGCCGTGGAAACCATACCAGAGGTACGCCAAGGGTGCGGCCATCAAACAGGTCTAGCCACATGTTGTTATCGTCAAAGGTAACGGCGTTAGGCGAAATATTCATTCCACTTCTCCACAAAGAATACTCGGTTCTCGGTTGCAATATTTAATAATTCCCGTAAATCACGGGCATTAAAACCATCATTTCGAGCCAGTACAGCAATAGGCTCAAGCCAGTTTTAGCCTCATCACCTGCTTTGGAAACGTGTATATGAGCAGGCTCCAAATGATCGCCTTCGTTAGAGTAGAAGAAAAATCTATAGCCGTTCAGCCGTAGGATAACTGGCATTTAATTCTCCGCTAACGCCGTTGTGTTGCCCAGCGCCGTATTTCGTATTTAATAATCATCCCTTCCAACAACTCCAAAATAATCCCTTGCTCATTCTCTGGCATATGTGAAATAGCCTCAAATTGCAGACGTAGCGTATCGGCAGGGCCAGTCTCATCATCATCGAACACAAGCGAATCAATACTGACTCTCAGCGCTTTGGAAATCTTTTTAAGTGTATTAAGTGAGGGCTGAGAGGAACCGGTTTCGTACCTCTTAATTTGGTTGACATGTAACCCGATGGCATCGGCTAGATGTTACTGCTCGCACTTATAAATCCGAATTCTCGTACTTATCCGTTTTTTCCGTCTCACATTCAGTGATTTTATAAAATCACACCTGCTCACATTATTTGATTTTATCCAAATCTTTGTGTGTCTACTATTCCGCCAATCGTCATTTTAAATGAACGTTTTTAATGGTGGTTATCATCGACGAAAACCTTTGTGTTTTCGATAATAATTTTCATACTAAAACCCATGCTTTAAGGGTTTTCTTTAAATATTTGTTCAGTGCGTGAGTAAACGGTTACCTAAGCAATTCCTAAAAAAACCGCTAAGCAGCGTTCTACTTCGATTAATACATTGTGATCAATCCGTCCAAACGTATCGCCCACTTTTTCACTCGCGACGGTCATCGCCTTATCCACCATGATCTGCGACGGTTTACGCAAACCATTAGTCTCGGTAGGCTTTACTGTCACTCGAAATAACGGCGCTTCACGCATCTCACTGGTTATTGGCAAGATTGTCATGGATGGATGCGCCGCAAATAAATCAGACTGGATAACCAAGGCAGGCTTGGGCTTGCCATAATCGCCCTGTAGCGCAACTGTGACGAAATCCCCTCGCTTCATTCAGTCCAACCCTCAAGATCGGCTGCCGAATCTATCCAATTAAGTACTTCCGTTTCCTGTGGGTCACTGCGCAACAGCATTGACTGGCGGTGACACTCAGCGGCAAACGTTGGGCGGCGAGTGTCGGGAACCCATAATTGTATAGGTCGCAATCCGGCCTGACGCATTGCGTCGCGGCGTTTTTGAACTCTCTCCGAAATGGACGTAGCCACAATAAATACCCCTTCAATATCGTTACATGTAACAATAGCAGTTGGGTGAACGTTTCACAAGCATATTTGGGCAGATTGTCACTAGGATAATTGGCAAAATCCAGAGCTAAATGCGTCAAAATGAGAACTATTGTGCCACTCGATAAAATCAAATAATGTGAGCCGGTGTTGCGGATAAAATCAGTTAATGTGGGTAAGCCCACGGATAGAGTCAAATAATGTGAGCAGACTCGAGTTTATAAAATCACCGAATGTGGGTTGGAAAATACGGATAAGTGCGAGAATTCGGATTTATAAGTGCGAGCAGCTACAGTTAGGGGGAATCCACATTCGGCCATTGCTGAGCGCCATGCAGCACACGCAGTAACTCGATGCGCTTACCCTTGACCCGATAAACAACGATAAAAGATGTATGCGTAATAACCAGCTCGCGGGTTCCCTGCTTGCGCCCAACGCGCCCCATGTCCGGGTGTTGTACCAGCTTATCAATATGACTGGCGATGCAGTCGCCTTGCTCGATGGCAGCACGCGGATTAAGCTCGGAAATATAATCCAACTGACTATCGCGATCAGCGATTGCTCGACCTAACCATACCAGCACTACACCGCACTCTCTTCCACACGCTTCAGCAACTCAGCGCGCTTGGCCGCCCAGCTCGCATGGGCTTTCTCATGGGATATCCAGTGTGCCGCTGGGTCATCCGCCTCCCTGATGGCCAGCTCCACTTGTTCTCTAAACCACTTATCATGCGCGGCGGCTTCATGCGCATTGCGTAGGCGATCCGAAGCATCGATCCGCGATTTACCTTCTAGCGCAACGTGACTGTAATGGGTCGCATCCAGCAATTCAAAGCGGGCGATATGCAGCTCTTTTTTCAGGTAATCCACACAGCGATCCAGACTGCGCCAGGTGCGGGGTTTATCGCTGCGCTGCGCGCCTAATGGCTTTTCTTGCAGGCCCAGCTTCAGCACCACCGACCAACCACCAGGCTGTCCTATGATCGAGGCACCGCGAATCGCCGCCGCCTCGACCAATCGTTTGGCCATCGCCGTATCTATCGTGTGGCTGCTCTTCATGATGTCCTCGTCAAAATGGTTGTTTGTCAGTAATAGGAGTGTGTATTTTATTTATAGTTTATGCAAGAGTGACTAGCAAGATATGTATTCTATTTTGACATAACACCCGTTATGGGTAGGACGCTGGATGGGGTAAAACGTACTTTACTAAAACGGTGGCGTTGGTAACGCACGAATAACAGCGGCTTTCACTTCATCAATCAGATGATGCTCGAAAGCTGACTGTTCATAGAATGCTTTGATTGCTTCGGCATCATCAACATTTATTACCACCCCAGCGTCAATGTGATATTGAAGTGATTCAAGCCTATACGCATGGCTATTAAAAAAACGTATCCGCATTTTTCGAGCAATCGAACTCAGTGGAGCAATATCACCATAATAAAACTCGTAACACGATGTTCATACGTTTTCACCGCCACCCAGAACATCATTTAACTTTTCCATCGCCTCCTGCGGGGTCATTTCACCCAGTGAAAAGCAAACTCTGGCGTTGCCAGTCTTGCCGGACATTGTGTTATCAAGGACGGATACTCAATAATGCTTTATCGGTAAGATTTCAATTCAATAGGAAATTTTACGTCCATACTTGAAATGGCCTGAGCGCGTAAGACGCTCAGCGCTTGAAGTTTTTCGTTGCTGCGATAGTTTCTAAAGCATGCCTCGCTTTCAAATTCCAGAATATGAATTTCTTCGCCTGAGTTATCGGAAAGCCTTAAGGTTTCGAACGCTAGGAGGATTTTCCCTTTGTGCTCACACATTATTTTTGCAGCTTCATGCTCAAATTTTTCCAACAGGGCAAAATCCTTTACGTGAATTTTTGCAAATACGTGAATCAATTGAATTACTCCGCTTCTTCATCGTCTTCGTCGTTAATGGCGACTGGCCATCCGCCTAGATCTTTCCATTTGTTGACGATCGCGCAGAATAAATCGGCGGTGAGTTCCGCGTCATAAGCCGCCGAGTGCGCTGAGCTATTGTTGAATTCAAGGCCAGCCGCACGGCAGGCCTTGGCGAGCACGGTTTGGCCGTAAGCGAGCCCCGCAAGCGTCGCCGTGTCAAATACACTGAAGGGATGAAACGGGCTGCGTTTTATGTCACAACGGATGATGGCAGCGTTGAGAAAATTTAAATCGAAATGCGCGTTGTGGCCAACAACAATGGCGCGCGTACAACCGTTGTGTTTTACCGAGCGTCGCACGGCTTGCATCATGTCGGTGAGAGCCATGAGTTCAGGCTCGGCCATGCGCTCAGGGTCGTCCAGATCTATGCCGGTAAAATCCAGCGCCGCTTTCTCGATATTGGCACCTTCAAAAGGTTCTATTTCAAACGCAAATGTTTCGTGGCGATGCAATACACCTTCTTCATCAATACGCAGCGTAACCGCGGCGATTTCTAGTAATGCATCGCTTTCAGGATTAAACCCGCCGGTTTCAACATCAATAATCACCGGCAAAAAGCCGCGAAAACGTTGTGCGAGAAGTGAGCTGGGGTCTTTCGGACTTTCGGGAGGATTCACAGAATTGCCTTATGCATTTTGCGGTATTGGGTTGAGTCGTTTCCAGCGCAGAGTTTCGCCGGCACGCAGCGGAATTAACACATCGTCGCCCATTCTAAGGCTTTCGGGCGCCTGCCATTCGGTTTTAATCAGCGTGATTGTATCTTTGTTGCGCGGCAGCTGATAAAAGTCAGCACCAAAGTGGCTCGCGAAGCCTTCAAGTTTATCGAGCGCGCCGGCATCGTCGAACGCTTCTGCGTATAACTCGATGGCGGCATAGGCGGTATAACTGCCCGCACAACCACAAGCAGCTTCTTTTTTGCCTTTGGCATGGGGTGCAGAGTCAGTGCCTAAAAAGAATCTTGGATTGCCACTGGTCGCCGCTTGCATTAAAGCCTGTTGATGACGGCTACGCTTAAGAATGGGCAGACAATAGTAATGTGGCCGAATGCCGCCCGCGAGCATATGGTTGCGATTGTAGAGTAAGTGATGTGCCGTGATGGTGGCGGCAACATGGCGGCCGGCTTGCGCGACAAATTCTGCCGCATCGGCGGTGGTGATATGTTCCAGCACCATTTTTAGTGCGGGGAACTGCGTAATGAGTGGGCTGAATGAGCGGTCAAGGAATACTTTTTCGCGGTCAAAGATGTCAATAGCGGAATCTGTCACCTCACCATGCAATAGGAATGGCATATTGGCCTTTTGCATGGCTTCCAGCACAGGGTAGATTTTGGTGAGATCTGTCACGCCTGAATCTGAATTTGTGGTGGCTCCCGCCGGATAAAATTTGCAAGCAGTAATGCCCGCCGCTTTGGCCTTAAGAATTTCAGCCGGGCTAGTGTTGTCAGTCAGATAAAGCACCATCAGGGGTTCGAAGGATACTCCGGGCGGCAAAGCACTCAGAATACGATCTCTATAGTCAAGAGCTTGCGCTGTACTCATGACCGGAGGCGCTAGGTTCGGCATGACGATAGCCCGCGCAAACTGCCCAGCAGCGTCGCCCACCGTGCGTTTTAGGGCGACTCCATCGCGCAAATGAATGTGCCAATCATCGGGGCGGCTGAGGGTAATCTGTTGTGGCATGGGCGGCAGTCTCTTGTTTTTTGGCATTTGTAACGTACAACAACGCGGTGGCGCATGCTACCAAAATTGTCCCTCATACGCAGCCGCTAGTTCCTTGCCTATACTATCTAAACTATCTAAGCCCCCCCTTTCGTAAACGCTGAAGCTATTCCTATGGTAAATCGTTGGTGCCGGTATTTTGTGTGGTCTGCGCTAGGGCTTTTTGCCGGTAATGCAGCCGCGCAATTGTTCAAGGCGGATCTTCTGGCGTCGGAATGGAAGGCGGTTTCATCAGCGCCTGTCTGCAGTATTGTCCATACAATTCCAGCGTTCGGTAAGGCGGTTTTTACGCATCGGGTAGGCGGCGGCGAGCTGTTCTATATTGAATCCGCGAATAAGATCCTCGTCTCGCTTGGTGAGGTCAAGATAGAAGCCCTGCCACCCCCGTGGCGTGCTGATTATTCGCCCCTTGATATCGGCACCGTGTTGGCCGTTGTCGATAATCAACCGATTAAACTTTCCTCGTCGCAGGTTAAACGCCTGTTGGAATATTTGGAGAAGGGTTTTAATGTTGCGTTTACAACTCAGCAAAGTATTACTGGCAATCGATACAATCTGGCCAATGGTTTAGGTTCGATGCGGATTGTATTGGAGGCCAAAAACTTTGAGCCAGCGTATAAGCTCTATCAAATTTGCACGGGCGAGGTGACGGCGGCATCGGTAGGAAAACGTGAAAAAGACATAGCATTAGAGAAAATGATGGGTTACGTCAAACGTGATGCGGCACTTTATAGTGCTGCAATTAATGGCGCGGCAACGGGAAGCGCATCTGCCAAGGAGTACGGAGGCGGCCAATTTAAAGAACAGATATTTTCTGCAGATAGTATGAGTGCGGATTGGAAATCTTCGTCGAGCGCATTTGCTTGTAGCCTAACCCACAGTATTCCGGGTTTCGGCGAAGCACGTCTGTTACGTAAATCCGGTAATGACGAGATTTTTTCGATTGAGTCCAACGCAAAAAATATTTTTCCGGCAGGTAATACCCGTATCGATACCTTGCCCTTTGCATGGCGCACAGCGGTGACGCCGATAAATATAGGCACAGTTTTATCGGTTGAGGGGGCGACACCTATCGTACTTAAATCGACGAATATTGCCCAGGTTGTGGCGCAGCTTTCCAGCGACGTGAAAGTGATGTTTACGTCACTCCACATCACGGATAAGAACATGAACAATATTTCCAAGGCGAATAATGGCACCCTACGAGTCGTACTTGAACCGCGAAACTTTGCCGCTGCCTATAAGAGTTATCAGCGTTGCCTTGGTGAACTGATCCATTACACCTTTGCAGATGTCGCGCGATTGCTGCTAGGTTTTCCCGAAAAGTCGCAGGGTTTGACCGCGGCAAACAAAGCAGAATTGACACGCGTGGCGCGATACATCAACGCCGATAAAAAAATTCTAGGCGTCTTGGTGGATGCTCACAGCGATAATGCCGAGGCGAGCCCTATCAATGAAGCAACGTCCAAACAATACGCCGATTGGGTCTCAAATTATTTAATGGCGCAGGGTATCTCAGCGGAAAAAATCACTGCGCGTTCGCACGGTGAAAAGTTTCCGGTAGCCACGAATAAAACGGATCAAGGGCGCGCTAAAAACCGTCGCGTTACCGTGCGCTTAGACACCGAGGACACACGGCTTGAGCGCGCTAAAAATGCCGCTGAAAGGAAGGCCGCGCTTGAGGCACAAAGGCTAAATCCTGACAAAACCAAAGTAACGCCCGATGATATTAATGAGATGGTGGAAGGCTTAGATTTAATTCCTTAGTGGCCAGATGCAGCGGGAATTTTTTTAACTCTTATGAGTCATAGTTTCCGCGTTGTGGCATTGACGTAAATATTCACTGATGTAAACAATTATGCACTTCGCGGTTGAATCCGCCGTTGACTAATAAAGGTTGTCGAGGTAACTATGAAAAAATTTGGGTTTTGCTTAACCAAGATGTTTGTTCGCACCCTGAGTGTTGTTGTATTGGCCATGGGTTTTATTAGTCTCAATGCAGGTGCTGCTGTACTACCGGATTTTAGTGAACTTATTGAAAAATCGTCCCCCGCCGTCGTGAAAATTACAGCCGTAGCTAAGGCCCACCAACTGCGGCCCAATGCACGCAACCAAGCGCCGCAAAATATTCCACAGGACATCCCTCGGGAGATGCCACGAGACATGCCAGAAATTTTTCGTGAGCTCTTAGAGCAGCGCCAAATGCCGCAACAAGATCGCGGCTCTTTGGGTTCAGGATTCATTATTTCTGCCGACGGTTATGTGTTGACCAACAATCACGTTATTAATCAGGCGGATGAAATAAAAGTTATCCTAAATGATCAGCGCGAGTTCGATGCCACGCTCATAGGTGCAGATGAGCGTTCCGATATAGCCCTCTTAAAAGTGGAAGCAAAAAATTTACCTATATTAAGTTTGGCTAAAAATGAAAAATTAAAAGTTGGGCAATGGGTCGTTGCGATTGGTTCACCATTTGGGTTGGATTATTCGGCGAGTGCAGGAATAGTAAGTGCTATCGGCCGCAGCATTCCATCGGAGCGCAACGAAAATACCTATGTGCCTTTCATCCAAACTGACCTTGCGATCAATCCCGGAAATTCTGGTGGCCCTTTATTTAATATGGACGGTGATGTTGTGGGAATCAACTCGCAAATATTTACGCCGTCCGGTGGTTCAGTTGGATTATCCTTCGCCATTCCTGCATCTGTGGCTTTAGATGTAGTCGCGCAGCTAAAAGATAAAGGTCATGTCGACCGTGGTTGGTTAGGCGTCAGTATTCAGGATGTCGATAAAGATCTGGCGAGCTCATACGGGTTAGACAAGGCCCAAGGTGCCTTGGTCGCCGACGTTGATCCTAAAGGCCCGGCCGCCAAAGCTGGCGTAAAAGCCGGTGATTTGATTGTAGCGTTTAGTGGTCAGGCGATAAATACCTCGTCAGACTTGCCGCACATTGTTGGGCGGCTGGCGCCCAATTCTAAAGTGTCCTTCGATATCATTCGCAAAGGCATCAAAGAAACTTTGAATGTCGTGGTTGGAAAATTACCGGTTACCCAAGCGCAGAATCTTAGCAATCAGCAACGCGATCAGCGTGACAACAAGGTAGACATTGCTGGGCTAGCCGTCGCGTCTCTAGAGGCGAACTCAGAGAGTAAAGAAGCCGGCGTACAAGTGGTGTTTGTTGAGCCTGATAGCGCCGCACAGCGTGCCGGGATAATGCGTAGTGATGTCATTACTCAGGTAAATTTTATCGACGTGGATTCAGTGTCCAATTACACCAAGGCAATTGCGAGCATTCCCAAAAACGTACCCAAAGCCATAAGATTTGTGCGTCAAGGTAATCCATTTTTCAGGTCGATTATCATTAAATAATTGTTTCTGAAATTAGCTGTTGTTGTAGAAAAAATAGGTATTTAGAAAAGATAGTTTTTTAAGAAAATAGTTGTTTCAAGGAAAATAGTCGCTAGGTGTAGCCTTGTCTTAATCGATTCTGTTTAGGCTAGCAGCTATTAACTCAAATATTTTTTGTTAATTCAAATGTCGTTTGTTAATTCAACTTCAGTGAAGTGAGCGCGGCCAGCCAGAGATGCTGGCCGTTTTATTGCGCGTTCCATAACATCTTACACAAGAGAAAATTTTTTCAACCCGCTATACTACGGCGTCTTTTCACTGAACTCTATAAACCTATGCAAACCCCTGTGTTCACTCGGGCATTACTTGCCCCTCGCCATTGGCCTGCCTGGTTCGGAATGGGTATTTGGTTTCTATTAGCGCAACTGCCGTATCGTGTTCAATTTTATTTGGCTTATTTGATTGGGCCCTTATTGCGTTACAACAAAAAGCGTCTGAATTATGCGCAAATAAATTTACGTTTATGTTTTCCTGAGTTGAATGACGAAGAGCGTGAATTATTGTTGAAGGAAACGCTACGCTCCACCGCTATGGCGATTTTTGAAACAGGCATTGCATGGTTTTGGCCTGCGTGGCGAATTCGTCGATTGTTTACCGTAACAGGGCTTGAGCATATTCAGGCTGCACAACGTGATGGGCAGGGCGCATTGTTATTGAGCCTGCATTTCACCACATTGGATATTGGCAGCGCTATGTTAGGCGCTTATGTAAATTACGATGGTTTGTATCGCCCCCATGACAACGCTGTTTACGACTACATGCAGAAAACCCGCCGTGAAGCCTATTGTCATGGAGGCATTGCCTTTCATCGCGAGAATTTGCGCGGCATGGTAAGTCGCTTGCGTCAGGGGCGAGTGATTTGGTATGCGCCGGATCGTGATTTAGGCGAAAAAGTCAGCATTTTTGTTCCATTTTTTGGGGTTCAAACAGCAACGGTAACCGCTACAGCGCAGATTGCGCGGATGGGGCGCGCCCGAGTCATTCCATTCGCCCAAAAACGCTTGGAAAGCGGTAAGGGATATGAGCTTGTTGTTCATCCACCTTTTGAAAATTATCCCTCAGGCGATGAGTATAAAGATGTTTTACGAGTCAGCCAGTTTATGGAAACCGAGATTCGGAAAATTCCTGGTCAGTATTTTTGGGCGCAGCCGCGCTTCAAAACTCGGCCTGAAGGCGAGCCAACGTTTTATTAAAAATCGATGAGTTTTGCTACGCGTGACACAACTGAAAAGGTCGGGGCGCCCTAAAATTGCGCCCCTAACTAAGAAACCAGTCTAATGCCATGGGGTACGAAAAATGATCAGAAAAAATTATCAACTGCTAAAAGCGAGCGCCTTAGAATTGCGTAGAGTACTGATGTCTTCTAACTCTTATGCAGCGAAAGAATTTTTGACCAGCGATCTTGGCACATTGTTAGAAAAAATAATCACAACAGACAGCATTGGCGCAATAGATAATGTGCCAAAGTTCGAAATTATGGCGCGAGGTATTTTGCCCGTAGCTGAGTTTTCTTATTTTAATTTCTACAGTCTTGCGATGTTTGATCAGGAAGAAAATGTAAGTGAGTCTGTAGCATAATAATTTTGGGTTAGAGCTTTGTGCGCAGAAAATAATTTTTGTTGTAAGGGTGCAAAAAAATATCAAAGCAGGCAAAATTTTTACGGCTTCGTTAGCCTAATCCCGTAAATAGAGATCGGTAAGTGTTTTGAGTAATTATTGAAATCTTTGTCTGTAGTAAATATTTTTAGTTTTCCTCTTAGTGCTACCGCACAAATTAAAAAATCTGTATGTGAGCCTTGAATACCCTTAGCTCGACAAAAATTTGAATATTCAGCTGCCGCCTCATAGTCAGCATCCAGAACAGGCTCGTTCGGAAAGAATTTTAGTTTTGTTCTTAGCTGCTCGTAGCTTTTTTTATCGCTGTAGCCAGAAAGCAGCTCTTGCCTAATGGCACCCATTATTTTCACCTGGTTATCGTCTATAAGCTGAGTGAGTTCTTCAGCTATTTTTGTATCCTTTGATGTGTTTCCTCGTAGCGCTATGGACCAGACGCAAGTATCAACTAGAATGCCAGTCATTTGCGTCCCTTTTTATAGTCATAACTCGCATCTTGAGGTAATTGACCAAAGAGGGACGTAATTTCACGCTGTTTTCTTCGTTGAACAAACTCCATAAGTGCTTGATTTACGGTGTCTTTTTTTGTGGTTAACCCGCTGATTAAAAGAGCCTCATTGAGTAATCTGGCATCTATTGAAAGATTTGTGGCCATTGTTCGAATCCTCTATTCACACATTAGTCCACACATTTTAGCATACAAACTAATAAGTCGTTCAAGCACTAATCGCTACGCTGTCTGGGCAGTTTTTAATTTGCAGCTTTATGGTTTTGCTGCGCAAAAGTATCCCATAAAACCACAAGTTAAAAACCGCCGCTAAACTTTACGTTATAAACGTTGAACGCTGTAGCTCCATACCAATTGTCCCCATATCAGTAGTATGCAAATATTCCCAACGATAAAAGCGCTGAAGCGACGAGTCACGTTGTTATTGGTGAGATGAATCCAGCTGTGAACAACGCGTGTTGCGACAAAAAACCAGCTCAAAACAATCAGCGTTATATTATCTAAATTGAGCGCGCTCGACATGGCACCTGCGGCATAAAACAGCGTAGGAATTTCAAATAGATTGCTGTAATTGCGCGAGGCTTGCGCCATCTTATCAGGAATATCTGCGCCAAGATTGAGGCGAAAATAGCTCATTTTCACGTGGCCTGCTTTTAGCGCCTTTAAGCGCAAACGTAATAGCTGAGCGGCGACCGTGAAAGTCAATAAAACCATTGCAAACATTGCGTAAATCATAAGCGTCTCCGTTGAAGGCTGGTTACTAGCAGGGCACAAATAAAGAATACTCTTCACTTTAAAACCGTATGAGGCATGGATGCCGATTCGAGCCTACACGGAAGTATTTACGGCGCGTT
>JAYWHF010000066.1:0-1799 GCA_043777855.1 Gammaproteobacteria bacterium
AGGCCTCCGATGAATTAGGGAGGCTGAATTTTGGTGGGTATTGGGTGAATTGGCTAGAGGGTGGTTTGTTGATCGCTTACAATGAAAATATCCAAAAAGCACTAACAAGTGTGGTGGGTAAAAAGGATGAGCGAGAAGTTATTGAACGCTCCATTCGCATCCACAACCAATCGATAGATGCTGCTAAGGCACCGTCAGAGCGCGGTGAGACGTTCGGTTCATTACCGTTGGTTTGTGTGCAGGAACAGGGTGAGTTAGAGCTTGTAGAGTCCGAGCTTTTTCTACACGCACACAATTGGAGTTTGTTAAATTATCCAGCAGAGCTAACTAATTTCAGAATGCAGGAGACAAGCCACAGTTTTGCGATTGATATTGATGGGACATCTTTGAGTTATAAAGTTGCGGATCAAAAAGAGATCGTCGATTTTAACGATGGCTTTATTGATGTGACTGAAAATGATTTGGTACGCTGGTTAGATAGAGAGCTTCGTCAACCAGACGTTATACAGTCTCAGTTACTTCAGTTCATTGCACGGCTGATTAAGAATTTATTGCAAACTCCAAATATGACGCTAACTGCTTTAGTTAGAAATAAGTTTCCATTGGCGCGTGCAATTGGCGACCTGATAAAGCTCTATCGTAAGAGAGCGCAAAAAACCGGATACCAAGCAAGTCTATTTTCAGATAACAGCACTATCTGTCTTTCTGATGAATTCATGTATGAATTCAAGCCTACCCATTACCCTTCTAGGCAACCTTATTACAGTGGCCGCTATAAATTCCAAAAGCACTTTTTCCCTACGAATTTAATCGAAGACTTAAAAGCTCAAGGTGAAGAATATGAGTGCGCTAAGGCTATCGATGGATTGCCAGCCGTTAAATATTGGATTCGTAACTTAGTTAGGCGCGATCAGGCTTCATTTTGGCTGCCTCTTGCGCACAGTAAGTTTTACCCGGATTTTATTTGTGAGCTTCAAGATGGCCGAATGCTTGTAGTTGAATACAAGGGCGAAGCCTACGTTACTAACGATGATTCAGCTGAGAAACGCGCTATCGGTAATAAATGGGCAGAGCTTAGTGGCGGTAATTGCCTTTTCATTATGGCAGTTGAGCAAGATGAGCATGGCCGCGATGTTAGAGAGCAACTTTTGAAGTTAATCGAGAAACCCGTTAAATAGCGCGCTAAAGAAGGTCTTTTCAGTTTCCGCGAGGCTCGATACATCTACCTGATTAGATGCGTAGATGTATCGACAAGCTCTTGCATCAAGCTTTTTTGCAGCGGTTTGTTTTTGCGCTATTTGCGCAAGGACGGGGTAATCTGCAAGGCGATAAACAATTGATTCATCAATCATAAAAACACCTAAACTCATTTATTTTAATATTAAATAAATTGCTTTTAGGTTTTAAGTCGGCCTAATAATTAGGCCGCATGGGCTAAAAGTTCGTCTGCTGAACGAATCCCTTCACGATTTTGACAAAGTTTAAAAAGGCGAAACAAATTTTTAGCTGTTGCATTGCCTTTAGGGCTAACCATTCTACGTAAACCTGCTTCTTGCATTTGCATGTTGCGAGCTACTTCTTCAAACGCTTGAGTACCGTTCAAGTAATCTCTAAGTAGAGCGTTTCCTACGGCAATATCGCCTTCTAAATAGGACTCTAAGGCTTCAATTAATAAAGCTTTACGATACTCAGGATTTTTGCAAAGCTCTGCAACAGTATCTTTAAATTCGCGAGTCAAAGCCATTTTAGTTTCCTCAATTATCTATGCTTACCTTTTTTGCTAGGGCCTTTATTTTGCA
>JAYWHF010000067.1:0-1798 GCA_043777855.1 Gammaproteobacteria bacterium
CCTAAAAAATGCGGGTGTAGATGGGGCATTGGCAACCACCATTACGGCACTTGCATCTACAGCGGCCGGGGCGCTGGCGGGCGCTACGGCTGGGGCAGCTGCTGGGTTCAATGAGGTTGTTAATAATTATTTGAAGCATGAGGATGTGCAGCTGCTTGCAAAAAAGCTGGCCGCATGTAAACCCGCCGACAAAGCCTGCAAGGATACTGTTGTGATTGAAGCCAAAAAGATCAGCGACAAAAATGATGCCGAATTGTTGGCCTGTGGGACTGATCAAAGTTGTGTGCAAAAAAATATTGGTGAATGGTTTAAAGGCGCTAAAGAGTTCCCTTTGCTCTATGCCGCCGATAAAACTCTCAACAACGACAGCAAAAGCAAAACCGCTTTCGGTGCAATGTCAGACATGCAAACTACAGGCGGCCTGCTAGCCGCGAATTTAAGCGAAGGAAACGCGAACGCTGCGAAGTGGCAGGCTACTAACTGCGTTGCGCTTACGCCGGCAGCTTGCGAGAATAAGTTTCAGGTGGCGGCTGTGCAGGGACAAATTATTGGGAACGGTCGCGAGCCGGGCGCCATCCAGCGTGTGTTGCCCGCGTTGGGCAACAGCGCGCAACCTCATCAGTACAGTTACACCGGGGCGGTGTGCGATGGCAGCGACGTTGGCTGTAATGCTGCAGAGCGCTTTCCCGCACTGAGGCAAAACGCTGGACCGGGGGCACCAGCTAACGCGGTTGCTACAAACGGTGGCGTGTCAGAAATTAGGCTGCTCGGCTATTTTGGTCTTGGTTATGTCACGCACCTTGTTGATCCGGATTCGCTGTCAATCGCAAACATTACCCTGCCCGGGCAGCATGGGCTTGACAGAGGCTGGGTTGTGCGCGGGTTAGTGCAGCAACCGAATGGTGTTGTTCCACTGGTTACATACGGTGCTGGGACTGGGCCAAGCCCGCTTGGCAACTCAAATTCTTGGCTCGCCCCTTACGTATGGGGTGCAAATACCGCGATTGGTGTAAGGAATCCAAGTTCGTTGTCGCCACCTGTTCGCGACGCACTATGCGCTAAGTTTGGCGATTGCAAGTAGGAGGATGAACAATGAAATCCTCTTCCAAAGCTTGGCTTTTGATAGCCGTGGGTGGCGCTATGCTTTCGCCTGGGCTTATGTTTGTGTTGCTGGCTACAGGTTACTTGGGTGATGGAAAAACAGGGTTCGGTAAGGGATATTTTTACGCAGCGCAAGAATTCTTCGGCATGTTCATTCTGGGTGCTGTTTTTACAGGCGTTGTCGGCGTGCCATTTATGTACCTTGCAGACCGATTTTTCAACCGCTATCGCTTACGGTACGTCATTGGCAGTGTGTTAGCAAGCTACGCGCTTTGGAGCTTGTTAAATTCTTGTCCGTTTGTGCTCAATTGCGGTTGGGAGATGCATCGCAGCTATCGCGTTGATCTTTATCTAGGGACTGGATTGGCGACAGGGATAGTGTTTAGCTTACTGGTGAATTGGTTCGAGCGTAAAAAATGAAATTAAGTGCTCTTAATCTTGTTGTGGGTGGAAACGTGGCGATCACGATTAATCCGGTAACACCCTCAAAACCATAGCAGCTATAAATTACGTAGCATATTCACTGCCCTCAAATGAACAAAAACACCCACCGCCTAATCTTCAACGCCCCCAGAGGCTGCACGATGGCGGTAGCCGAGACAGCCAGCAGCAGCAAATCTACATCAGGCACATCCAAAGCCAGCCGCAGGTCGTCAAAGTGCTTTACAGCGGCTAAAAGTGATGGATTTAGCCTATC
>JAYWHF010000068.1:0-5034 GCA_043777855.1 Gammaproteobacteria bacterium
TGCGTCCCTAGCTTAACCCAAAAATGCGTCTAACAGAATCTAAGGCGTACCAATGCCTCTGGAGTGCAGTTATAATCCCGCACTATTTTAATTTCTGTAACTTGCGAGGGCAGTATTGCCGTGTCTACACCTAATGTAAGCAGCGCTCATTCCGACGTAAACCAAAAGCGCGCGGATGTCAGCACGTTTCAGGGCCTGATTTTAGCACTACAAGAATACTGGGCGCGTCAAGGCTGCGTGATCCTACAGCCCTTGGATTTAGAAGTGGGCGCAGGCACCTTTCACCCCGCCACTTTTTTGCGTGCTGTAGGGCCGGAAACTTGGAACGCGGCTTATGTACAACCCTGTCGCCGCCCAAAAGATGGTCGTTATGGTGAGAACCCTAACCGCTTGCAGCACTACTACCAATTTCAAGTTGCGCTCAAGCCATCCCCCGAAAATATCCAGGATTTGTATTTGGAATCGCTGCGTGAGGTGGGCATAGATACGCTCATACACGACATTCGTTTTGTGGAAGACAACTGGGAATCGCCCACATTAGGTGCCTGGGGGCTAGGTTGGGAGGTCTGGCTGAATGGCATGGAAGTTACCCAGTTCACCTACTTCCAGCAGGTTGGGGGGTTGGAGTGCTTTCCAGTAACCGGCGAGATCACCTACG
Source organism: Gammaproteobacteria bacterium (assembly GCA_043777855.1). Classification (GTDB taxonomy): domain Bacteria; phylum Pseudomonadota; class Gammaproteobacteria; order Pseudomonadales; family Cellvibrionaceae; genus Cellvibrio. The sequence goes on from JAYWHF010000068.1 coordinate 659, forward strand.
GCATCGAACGTATTGCCATGTATTTGCAAGGAGTGGATAGCATTTTTGATTTGGTATGGACCATCAACCCTAACGGTGACAAAGTCACTTACGGCGATGTTTTTCATCAAAATGAAGTAGAAATGTCTGCTTACAATTTTGAAGAAGCCGATGTGGCATTTATGTTTAATAGTTTCGATTTTTATGAACGCGAGAGCCAGAGATTAATGACAAAAGGCCTGCCTCTGCCTGCTTATGAAATGGTAATGAAAGCCTCTCACGCGTTTAACTTACTCGATGCACGTCACGCCATTTCGGTGACCGAACGCCAACGCTTTATCTTACGAGTACGCACTTTGTCGCGTGCGGTAGCACAAGCTTATTTTGATAAACGCAAATCCCTTGGATTTCCACTAGCGCCCGAAGCCTTGCGCATTGAAGCCTTATTGTCTGAGGAAAAAAACTAATGAACGCGGATTTTTTAGTAGAACTCGGCACCGAAGAGTTGCCACCCAAAGCACTGAAAGCACTGATCGCAGCACTGCAAGAAAATATTGCAGCCAGCTTAACGGCAGAAGAGCTTTCTTACACAATGATTAAATCTTTTGCAGCGCCACGTCGCATGGCGGTACTGGTAGAAAATCTGGCTAGCGAAACCCCCGCAAAAGACTTAGTGATCTGGGGCCCACCGGCAACAATCGCCTTTGATAAAGACGGCAAGCCAACAAAAGCTGCTCTCGCCTTCGCTGAAAAAAATGGCATTGATGCATCCGCATTAAAAGCTGAGAGTGACGGTAAAACAGAAAAGCTCATAGCCCGCATCTCAACTCAAGGAAAAAAAACTACCGACTTACTTGCAGCGATCGTAAACGATGCTTTTGCGAAATTGCCGATTGCAAAGCGCATGAAGTGGGGCGCAAAACGCGAGGAGTTTGTTCGCCCTGTGCATTGGTTGGTGATGCTGTACGGCTGTGATGTCGTAAATGCAAAAATTCTCGATCTGCAAGCGGGCCGCAGCACACGCGGTCACCGGTTCCACCACAACCAAGCTATCGAACTTGCGCAAGCGAGCGATTACGCCAGCGCATTGAAATCAACCGGCTTTGTTCTAGCAGATCGCGAAGAACGCCGTGAACTAATAAGACAAAGAGTCAATATTGAAGCGAAACTCATAAATGGAACAGCTGTTATTGATGAAGACTTACTTGATGAAGTAACCGCACTTGTTGAGTGGCCGGTAGCTATTACTGGAAATTTCGAATCTCGCTTTTTGGAAGTACCTCCGGAGGCTTTAATTGCTTCGATGAAAGAGCATCAAAAATATTTCCATGTAGTTAATAAAGAAGGGAAACTGTTACCAAATTTTATTACAGTTGCCAATATCGAGAGTAAAGATCAAAACCAAATTAAAGACGGCAACGAACGCGTTATTCGCCCGCGCCTATCTGATGCGGCTTTCTTTTTTGAAACTGATAAGAAAACCACGCTGGCAGAACTACGCCCACGATTAAAAACGATTGTCTTCCAAGCGCAGCTCGGCACAGTATTTGAAAAAACCGAACGCGTTGCCGCACTGGCAAAAACTATTGCCGCGAAATTAAATGCAGATCAAGCTTCTGCTTTACGTGCAGGCGAACTGTGCAAATCCGATTTAGTTACCAATATGGTGGGCGAATTCGACAATATGCAAGGTATTGCTGGCTACTATTACGCATTGAATGATGGTGAAAACTCAGAAGTTGCCGCCGCAATGAACGAGCAATATATGCCGCGTTTTGCAGGCGACCAATTGCCAAAAACTATCACCGGCGCCATTGTTTCATTGGCAGATCGTTTAGATACTATCAGCGGTATTTTCGGAATTGGCCAGCAGCCTACCGGCTCAAAGGATCCGTTTGCGTTGCGCCGTGCAAGTATCGCTGTGTTGCGTATTTTGGTAGAAAAAAATCTCGCGCTTGATTTGCGTGAACTATTAACCTACGCAAAATCACTTCATCAAAACTTAACAGCGGGTGACGAGCTTGTCGAACAAGTACTAAGCTATATGCTTGAACGCATGAAGGCGTGGTATGAGGATAAAAATATTCCAGCTGAAGTTTTTCAAGCAGTGAGCGCAAGAAATAGTTCAACGCCTCTCGACATTAATCAGCGCGTATTAGCTGTTAATGAATTCAGTAAATTGCCGCAAGCACAAGCCTTGGCGGCGGCAAATAAACGTGTCGCCAATATTTTAAGTAAACAAGCCGAACATGTTTTCGCTCATCTAGATATCGCGTTGTTACAAGAAGATGCTGAAAAGAATCTTGCTCACGCCGTAAACGCAAAGGCCGACGTGCTTGCGCCATTATTTGCAGCACACGAATACACAAAAGCGCTTGCCTCGCTCGCTGACCTGCAACAGCCCGTGGATGCCTTTTTTGAAAACGTAATGGTTATGTGTGAAGACCCCGCACTCCAACAAAATCGCTTAGGGCTACTCATTAAATTGCGTGGATTGTTTATGGAAGTTGCCGATATATCCTATTTAGTTCAAACAAAGAATTAACGAGATGCATTTAGCGCCCGCTTCATATTCCTAGAAACAGTTTCAAATCCTCACTACAGTATCGAGACACTATGAAATTAATCATTCTCGACCGCGATGGTGTCATCAATGAAGATCGTGATGACTATGTAAAATCCGCCGATGAGTGGATAGCCATTAGTGGAAGCATTGACGCTATAGTTCGCCTACATAAAGCTGGGTTTACGGTCGTGGTCGCAACCAATCAATCGGGCCTCGCACGTGAAAAATTTGACCTCGATGATCTCGAAGCCATGCACGCCAAACTTACACAGTTAATTGAAGTACACGGCGGTGAACTCGGAGCCATTTTTTACTGTCCACATGCTCCCGAGGACAAGTGCAAATGCCGCAAACCTTTGCCCGGCCTGATAGATGCTATTGAGGCAGAATTTAATACCTCAGCCGAAGGTTTTTATTTTGTCGGCGACAGTCTGCGCGATTTACAAGCCGGAATGCTGAAAGGATGTAAACCCGCTCTCGTAAAAACCGGTAACGGTCTAAAAACCCTCACACAATTAGCAAACGCGAACCTGCAAACAGGCTCACCCGTGTTGAAGCTTGAACAAATACGTGTGTTTGATAACTTAGCCTCAGCAGCAGATTTTATTATTGCCACCTCTAATGAGGCTTAACGTGATTTATTTTCGTAGTTTTTTATTCAGTGTAATACACGGTATTACAGGAATTGCAGCCGGTATTATCGCAGTAATTATATGGCCCATTTTTCCTTACTCTTGGCGTTGGCGTGTCGTTACAAGCTGGAACCGATTTGTGATGATGTGGCTTTGGCTGTGCTGCGGCATTCGCGTCAAGATTATTGGCAAGCGCCATTTTGATCGCTATCCCTGCGTCATACTGTCTAAGCATCAGAGCACCTGGGAAACGATGTTTCTACAATACTATTTTGGGCCAGTTGCCACCATTCTTAAAAAGGAACTCTTACGGATTCCTTTTTTTGGCTGGGGCCTTGCGAGTATTCGCTCTATTCCCATTGATCGTCAAAGCCCAATTCAGGCGCTAAAGGACGTAAAAAGCAAAGGTTTGGAGCGCCTTAGAGATGGTATAAACCTGTTGGTTTTCCCTGAAGGAACACGAGTGCCTTTAGACACCGCTGGAAATTACGCGCGCAGTGGTGCAGACATAGCGGTGAGTGCTGGCGTGCCTATTATTGCAGTTGCACACAACGCTGCCGAGTGTTGGCCCAACAAACAATTTTTAAAGTACCCAGGCACTATTACCGTTGTTCTCAGCGAGCCAATAGAAACTCAAGGGAAAGATCGCAAACAATTGACCGAAGAAGTGAAGGCATGGATAGAGCAGCAAATTAGCCAGCTGCCACCCGCTCGTAACGATGGGTTAAGGCCGTGGCGCACGGAATAAGGCATTAGACAAAAAACCATTTACGTGCAGCACAACCAACACACTAAATGCGGTCACTTGCTGCCGCGAATTTGCTACATATCGCTACGCTAGACTCCCTAGAGAACTATCCCAGAAACCGTTAGAATGTGGCGTCCCCCTACCTACCTCTTTCGCCTTCTGGAAACTTATGTCTACTTTCAAAAAACCCGTGGTCCTTCTGATACTTGACGGTTTTGGTTATTCCGAAAAAACCCAATACAACGCGATTGCGGCGGCGCATAAACCAGTATTCGATAAGCTCTGGGCAAACAATCCTAAGAGCCTGATCGAAACCTCGGGCTTGGCGGTAGGTTTACCTGAAGGCCAAATGGGAAATAGCGAAGTGGGCCATATGTCTCTGGGTGCTGGGCGCGTCGTTTACCAAAGCTTCACACGAATAAACAAAGCAATTATTGATGGAGATTTTTTT
>JAYWHF010000069.1:0-1796 GCA_043777855.1 Gammaproteobacteria bacterium
TTTTTGGCGCACAAAATCTACCAGCAAGATATCGAATCCACAGACCTCGACATTGGGCAGGTGAGCCAGTGTTTCGCAGGCGAGCGCTACGCGTTCCTCCAGCGTAAATAACGGGTTTTTACGGTTACTCGCCGCCACCGCTACTACGACACGATCAAACAGGCGACAAGCTCGCTCCACCAAATCTATATGGCCATTCGTAATGGGGTCAAAAGTGCCAGGGTAAACGACTTTGCGCATGGGTTATCTCTTCGGTGTTAGTTATTCTAAAGTGCATGGTAACGACTTTGTGATTAAAATTCAAAACACTGAAAATTTTTAACGCTAAAGAAATTAAAAATAGCTTTTTACAGCGTTACTTTTAATTTATGACATATTCCAGCTGCTAATCTCATCTTTTTCCTCAAAAAACATAAAAAATATTTTTCTACTTCAAAATACTGTAAGTGTATGTCAACTGGGTTCACTTTTTTCTATGAGAAAGTTCTTAACATTGGTTCAGTGCTTTTTTTGAGCTGAAACCAATTTACGCGCGGAGTTCTTTTCTGGCGAGATAATTTTTACAGATAAGACCGCGGAGGTTAAGTGAATGATGGCGAATCAATGCACCACTTGTTTAGGAAAGCTATTACGGTTAACAGGCTCGATAACCGCAGAACGATTTAGTATTGCCGTCGTCATGCCGCTCTGTGCCACCCTACTGGGGCTAAGCTCTCACGCAAATGCGGCAATCAATAGCTTGCCAGCGGTGATTGAAGCAGAAAGTTATTCTGCCATGAAAAACATTGGCACTGAAATAACGACGGATACCGGGGGTGGTAAAAATATCGGTTGGATTGATGCCAACGACTGGATGACCTATGCAAACCTTCCGGTTGATGTGCCTGTCAGTGGTAGTTATCGGGTTACCTATCGCTTAGCAAGCTTGGCGGGTGGAGGCCAATTTACACTAAAAGAGCTGCCTACCAATACGACCTTGGATACTGTCACGGTTCCTAAAACGGCTGGCTGGCAAAATTGGATAAGTATTTCGCGCACTATTTCGCTCTCGGCGGGTATTCGTACCTTCGGCATTAAATCGGTTGTTGGTGGATTTAATCTTAACTGGTTTAAGCTTGAAAGTTTGCCTGTTGTAGCCCTCTCATCGGCCAGTTCCTTAGTTGGGCCGCTAAGCTCTAGGGCCGCGTCATCCAAGCCTGCAAGTTCTCTTGCGTTATCGTCTAAGGCTGCCGCAAAGTCATCCAGTGTTGCCTCGTCGGGTGTTCTATCAACACAGGTTGCTGGGCCTGTCGCAATGAGTTGGATTGCACCCAGTGTGCGTGAAAATGGTAGTTATCTGGATATCACGGAGCTGGGCGGTTATCAGATACGCTACAAGTTGCTTGCGGATTCTGTGTTTTCCTACGTCTCCATCAATGATCCCTGGACGCGTGATTATTATTTTTCCTGGCTTGAGGGAAATTATGTTTTTCAAATAGCCTCATTCGACAAAGTGGGCAATTACAGCCGCTTTGTGAATGTTATTAGCAATTAGCTATTAATCTTTTAAAGATGTCCTTTTGTGAACTTTTTGAGCGTTACTTAAACGCGTTCTCGATAGTAGAGCCGATAGCTAATGTTGCCGGCGTATTTTTCGCGATGAAGTAGCCAATTGGGGGGCACGTTGTAAACCGAATCGCGGTTTGACTCTATGTAGATAGTGGCATCGTCGGCTAACCAGTGTTCCGTTTCGAGTAGATCTATAGCCTGTTGCCACAATTGCTTTTGAAAGGGAGGGTCCATAAATACGATGTGGT
>JAYWHF010000070.1:0-5028 GCA_043777855.1 Gammaproteobacteria bacterium
CCGGGCTTTACAGCATGCTTGCGAATCAGGGAAAGCTACTGCCTGTTCGCTACCTAAAAACCCCGCTGGACAAACAAGTTCAGGCTCAAGCTCGCGATCAAGGCACCACGCTTATTTCCCCAGAAGCGAGTTTTATCGCACTGGACATGCTGCGCCACAACCCTAAACCGGGCGACTATGACAATTCTAATGGCAATTCCAATGGCAATCTCAATGACAATTCCAATGTGAATACGAATGACAACAGCGCCACCAACTGGCCCATCGCTTGGAAGACAGGAACCTCATGGGGTTTCCGGGATGCTTGGTCTGTGGGCGTAGTGGGCCCTTACGTACTTGCGGTTTGGGTCGGTAATTTCGATGGTCGCGGCAACCCCGCTTTTGTTGGAATAGATGCCGCCGCCCCGCTCTTCTTTCGCATTGCCGACGGGCTCTATCTTCTCAAACCAAAAGCCATCCCAGCCCCGGCCCCACCGGCGGGTGTCAGCCAAGTCTCCGTCTGCAGCGCCAGTGGAGACCTTCCCAATATCTGGTGCCCAGAGCGCCGCAACACTTGGTACATTCCGGGGAAATCCCCCATAAAAGTCAGCCAGCTGCACCAGCCCGTCGCCATCAGCCTAAAAACCGGCAAGCCCGTTTGCCCACCTTATCCCGCCGATCAAGTACGAATGGAAGTCATGGAATTTTGGGGCAGCGACATGCAGAGGCTCTTCCGCCAAGCTGGGCTGCCACGCCGCTCGCCGCCCAAATGCCAACAAGGCTTTCAAACCCAGGCACCGGAAATCACCTCACCCCTGCGCCGGGTAGCCTACCAACTGCGCAAAAGCCACCCAGAAGTCACCATTCCCTTACAGGCAAAAACAGCGGCCCAAGTGAAAACACTCTTTTGGTTTGACGATAACCGCTATCTAGGCAGCAGCGACCCCTTAGTCGCCCTAGCCTATAGACCTGCGGATGCCGGCATCCACAACATTCGCGTGGTAGACGACCAAGGCCAAGTCGCAGAACGGGAAATGAGTGTGGACTGGTTGGAGTAAGCAGGGATACAAACTAAGAACAGCTAATTCAGCAGCATTCACCTGCTCCGCGTGGGCATAACCGCATAACACCAACCCACAATAGTGACTGTGCCCAGCCATACCAGCAGAGCAGAATATTGTGCGATAAGGAACAAAATAAGCAGAGGGGAAACGCTTAGCCACACGAGTATTTTGCGCCAAGGGCTCGGCGCTATCCATCGTGGTTTAAGAGGCCATCGAGAGTGAAAACGACTATTTCGCTTGGGGTCACTCAGCACTAAAGCCCACAAACACACACCGCTCAGCAACACAAAAACAAAAGCATACATAAGTGTCATTAGGATCTTACTCCTTGTAGACCAGCGCTTATCGGTGCAAACGACGTTAACGCTTCTTTGCGCGCTTGCAAGAAACTAAAGACCGCAAACGTGAACAAGATGATATCCACCATCACCACGACAGTATCGCCGTGCTCAATAGCAACCAGCCAGCCAACGCCTCCCGATGCAAGTCGCACCATTGGTTGCATCATGCAAAGCAGCGCAATGAGTCTCAGCAGATGAATTTTGAATCTGGTTAGGTTGTTTGCAAACGCTCCAGCCACAATAACCACGGCGGAGCTTGTCAAAAAGAAGATGGGAATTAGGGTATTCGGAACAGCGGTGGTGAGGCCAATGAAATAGCCCGTAGCGGAGGCCAGCATGGCAACCGGCAAACCCCACATAATAATTAACGCCAAGCGCTCAAAGACGTGCCAGCGGGAATCTTCCTCGCGCCTACGTAACCACAGCGAAAAGCCAGACGTCATGACATAGCAGGACGCAAACCCCAGCGCTCCCCACACAAACTTTGAGAGTAAGCCTGCAAAGTCACCAAAATGGAGTGGGACGATTAACGCAAAAGCAGCAGAGCCCACTGAAGGCTCGGTGCCAAGTGAGGGTTTTTGTCGGATAAAATCACCCGTAACACCAGAGTATTCCAAGATAATGGGTTCTAGGTTGGATTCTACTGGGGCCAAGGACAACAACACTTTTGCATCGCCACGGTTGTAGTGCAGCAGGGTTAGCGACTCTGGCAATGACCCTGCGTAATCCTTAGCGTTGCGGATAATGTGGTTGATGCTAGTTGTCGCTATGGTTTCGTTGCTCTCAGTTTCAGGTACGCCAACTAAGGTACGAATCAACGCTTCTTGATTCCCGTTGAACGCAACCATTGCCATTGCAGGTACGCCAAACGCACCGGCAAAGCTGAAAAAACTACCGGTAAAGGCGAGGATGAATGCAAAGGGTAGCCCCCAAGTGCCTGCAACTGTGTGCAGGTCGCGCTGCATTAAAACAGACCTACTTTTGCGGCGCACCAAGAATGCGTCGGCAAATAAATGGCGGTGCATTAAGAAGCCAGAAATGGCCGCTACCAGCATCGCAAGCCCCAATATACCGGTTAGTAGCAGGCCCCAAGGCTTAGGTAAATGCAATTCTGTGTGAATGCTAACCAAAAAGCGGCTAAGCGCGGTGTCGCTCTCGGTGCTGAATAGATCGGTGCCAAACCCTTCTCGGCGTTCAATCACCGCGTAAGTATTCGGGTCTAGCGTAAACTCGACCCCTAGATCATCGGGATCCCCATGCGTGTTGACCGCTTGAGTATGAAAATACAAGCGCAGATTGCCTCGCGCTGTTTCGCTAACTTCAATGTCTTCATGATATTTGGCAACCACCTTTGGCGCCAAGGTAGCAATTGCTGTATCAATATCGGCGGAAAATGCCGATGTTTGATGATTTTTGGCACCAATACTCCAATGCGCGATTTCCTCAGAAAACACGGCAACGCTCCCAGTAATGACTACAGCGTAAAGCAATAAACCGAGGCTGATCGCCGACCATCCGTGCAAGATCACTAAGGATTTGGTTTTCTGTTGGGGGAGCCTAATCATATCGAACAGTCTCTCAGCGCCTGTATTAGTTAGAAAAATGCGCGAAAAACAGCGCGCCCTGTGCCATCAAAACGACAAAGAAAACCATGCCGACAAGCTTTAAACGGCGGCTCATGTAGGCGTAAAAAAAACTTACTGCCCATAGCAAGGGAAACAGGATCAAGGGCATGATGATGTTGTTGACCATGCCGATGCCGGGCGGAAACCAAACCGCCATGCCCAGCATAACGATCACCGCGACTGTAAGAGCAAGCGGCCCTGCCAGCCAAAAACGCGCGTTTTTTAAAAAGGCTGGAATAAAATTGAGCAACATAATTAAACGCCCTCTGGCTTCTTAATTAAAAGCACCGAATTAAAAGAACGTAATTAAAAATCAACTTTGACATTTATGCCGAGGGTTCGCGGTTCATTCACGTACGCATAAGTAAATGCGGTGGATTTTTCGTAGAGAACAAAATCGTCAAAAAGATTGTTAATGTAGGCCGTAAAAGTCAGGTTATTCAGCACATAACTCGCATGAATATCGGCAACCGAGTAAGCATCCAGCTTATCAATGTCTACATTTTCATAATCGCTAAAACGCTCTCCAGTATAGGAAATACCACCGCCCAACTGAATATTGGAAAGACTGTAATTGACACCCAAGCGCGCGCTAAAACGTGGTGATAAACCGAGTTGGTTGCCGTTATAGATATTATTTTCAACAGTACCAAAGTTATCGATTTCGGTATCAAGCACGCCAAAGCTCAGCGCGCCAGACCAGGACTCATTCACACGAAAATCAAACACCGATTCAGCGCCATACGTAGTTGCTTGGTCGATATTTGTGTAAACCGAATCATTCGGCCCTGAAGGGCCTAGGGCACTTATTTGCAAATCTTCTAGTGTCGTATGGAAGATATTGGCATTCACCGTCAAGCGACTATCTAACCATTGCGAGCGAGAAACTAACTCCGTCGTTTGTGCCGTCTCTTTCTTGTACAAATAAGGTGTAAAGCTGACAAAGCTCAATCCGCCACCGCTGGTGTTATAGCCTTTGTAACTCACGAGGCTCAAGGATGCGTCGTCACTAAAATGGTAGGCCGCCCCCACTTTTGGCAGGAACACTTTATTGCTCTCATCGAAATTCAGTTCGAGTGCGCCGTCAAAGGCCGAGAAATCTCTCTTTTGCTGTGCATCCTCAAAACGCCCAGCAAGCAATAAGTCCCAGTGCTCACTTAATTGAAGCGTCATGTCGGCATATATCGATTGGGTTTTTGATTGATCGTCCGCAGACAACGCAAAAGCAGAGCCTGGCTTACCAAAATCCTGGCGATCGCGGGTTTTGTAGAAAACACCAACAACCGAACCCGTCCGGCTATCTGCCGATTTGAAATTAAGCTTTGGTTCAAGAGTAGTTTCGTTGGAATCGAAATTGAAATCCAAGTAAAGCGCTGGATCTGGATTGCCATACTGCGGGCCCAAAAATTGAGTTTCAGCCCGCTGATTTGACACTACAGTATCGATGGTCCACTCACTCGTGATGCTGTAAATCGCTGATATAGCGCTTATCGTGTTAGAGGAATCAAAAAAACCGTAGCCAAAATGACTCATTTCTCTACGCTCTCCAAGCGTAATTGAGTCAGAGGCATACGGGTTTTTGCTATGCTCTTTTTCCACCGTTGCTTTAAGGATAAGGTCGTCGCTAGCACGATATTTAGCTTTTAGGCGATAGCGGCTAAATTCAAGCTTACCCAGCTTTTCCTTATCATCAGTATTTAATCCTGGGTCGGGCAGCGCTGAATAGTCGATAGCGGTTTTTCCATCAACCACTTCGCCTGTCACACGTATTGCCAAGTCGTCTCCCAGCACCTTATTGGCCATAAAAGCACCATTAGCAGTGAACTTTTCATCATGCGCTCCGAGTTGCGCCGAGAACTCATCCGCAAATACCGGATCTTTTGTAGTTTGTATGATTGCTCCGGCTATTGAATTTTGACCTAACTGACTCGACTGCGACCCCTTGAAGACTTCTACTTGCTGCATATCCCAAAAGCTTCCTTGTCCGTCAGGCGCTGCACCATAGGTGCGTGCAACACC